>JANOCM010000396.1:0-5347 GCA_031412175.1 Alphaproteobacteria bacterium | reverse complement strand
ATCAGCGGCGAAATGACGATGCCGCAGCCCGGCCGCACCAGCGCCGGGATCTGGTAACACAGCGACTTGCCCGACCCTGTCGGCATGATCGCCAGCACGTCGCGCCCGGCGCAGACATCGCTGATGATCGGTTCCTGCTGCCCGCGAAAGGCGGGAAAGCCGAAAACCGATTTCAATATGGCATGGGGATTGGTGGCGGCGAGCATGGCGTTGCGCGCAGCGATAGCCCAGTGCGCGTGCCACTGCTATGCCCCGCACATGCAGATCGAACGGATATTTGCCGCCGGTATTGTCGCCGCGGCGCTCGCCACCAGCGCGCTGGCGCTGCGATCGGATGCAGTGGCCTTCGATCCGGCGCTGGTGGCGCTGCCGCTGACGGCAACGCCGCTGCCGCTCAATCGCGATGATCCGGCGGTCGATCGCGTCGGCGCGCTGCAGTTCCTCGGGGCCGTGCAGATCCGGTCGAGCGACGCGCGTTTCGGCGGGCTGTCGGGCCTGCGCGCCGGCGCCGGATCGCGGCTGCTGGCGGTCAGCGATACCGGCAATTGGGTGGCCTTCGACACGATCGAGCGTGGCGGCCGGCTTGTCGGGGTCGCCGATGGCGTGATGGCGGCGATCCGCCAGTCCGACGGGCGGCCGGCGGCGACCAAGGCGGCGGGCGATGCCGAGGCGCTGGAATGGGATGCGGCGACCGGCGAAGCGACGATCGTTTATGAACAGGAGCACCGGCTGGCGCATTTCAGCGGCATCGATGCCGACCGGCCGGCGACATTGGCGGCGGCCCCGCAGCGCACCGAATATCTGACCGCGATGACCGGCTGGCCGCTGAACGGCGGCGGCGAGGCGATGGCGGTGTTGCCGGGTGATGTTCGTGCGCGGATCGTTATTGCCGAACTGGCGCGGCGGCCCGATGGCTTGCATCCGGCGCTGCTGACAATCGGTGATAAAACTGTCGAGATCGGCGTGGATGGCCCGAAAGGCCATGCGCCGACCGATGCGATTGCCCTCGACGACCACCGCATTCTTGTCCTCAACCGCAGCTTCTCGCTGATGGGGCAGAGCGCAGTGCTGACGCTGGTCGACCTGGCGCCGGTGCTGGCGGGCACGGCGATGACCGTGCCGGCGCGCGAGCTGGCGCGGCTCGCGCCGCCGCTGACAGTCGACAACATGGAAGGGCTGGCGATCCGCCGCAGCGGCGGGCGGACGTTCGTCTATCTGCTGTCCGACGATAATCTCAACGCTGTCCAGCGCACGATATTGATGAAGTTCGAGCTTGGCTCAATCGTCCCATAGAGAAACGTCATCCCCGCGAAGGCGGGGATCCATCTCCAGAGCCTGCCCGCGGATGGCAATGACGGGCGATGGACCCCCGCCTTCGCGAGGGTGACGGCCATTGGTGCGGACCTACCTCTTCGACCGCCGCGCGATCACCTTGACCTCGGCGACGCCGCCATCGACGAGGAAGCGCGACACCTGGATCGCCGTCCACGCCGGATAGGGCGCCTTCACATATTTCGCCTTCACCGCGATGATTGCGGCGGCCTGGCCGGGCAGATCCTGGTGGAAGCTGTTGATCTCGATGACATCGTCCCAGCTCGATCCGGCGCGCTTCAGCGTATCGTCGATGGCGGCGAACACGCGTTCAAAGGCCGGCACCGTGTCGGTCTCGCCGGGGCGCGGGATGACGATGACACCCGACAGGACGACGGTGTCGCCGACGATCACCGCGTCCGAGAACCCATAGGCCTGTTGGGCAGCGAGCAACGTCGGATCGGTCGCCATGATGACGCGTTTTCCCGGCCCGGCACAGCCCGGTGTCGCCACGATCGCCAGCCCCAGCAGAATCGGTAACCGCATGTCATTCCCCCATTCAGCGCGGATCGCGCCACATCGTCCAGAATTTCGGGCCATCCTTGATGTCATAGGTGGCGGTGATGGCGAACCCCAGCGCCTGGTACAGCCCGACATTGCCCGGCGTGGCGGTTTCCAGCGCTGCCGGCACGCCTTCGGCATCGCACGTCGCCAACCGGGCGCGAATCGCCGCGCCGCCAAAGCCGCGGCCCTGCGCTTCGGGTACACAGCCGGTGAATTGCAGATACCAGTGAGGCGCGTGCGGGTGGTGCGCCTCCAGCCGCGACTGCATGGCGAGCGCGCGCGGCAGCGCCAGGCCGAAGGTGTGGAGCATTACCGGCAACAGTCGCAGCATCGCCGATGCCGGCGTCTGCCAGGCGCCGGGTGGCCGCCACATCGCCGCGGCGACCGGCGTGCCGCCGTCGAGCGCCAGCGTCCATAGCGGCGGATTGTCGTCGGCGCGGGTGATCAGGCCGAAAAAGCGCCGCAGCCGCTCCGGGCGGCCGGCGGCATTGCGAAACAGAAAGGCCATCGCCGGATCGTCGATGAAGGCGCGTGCCAATATGCCGGCAGTGGTGGCGCGATCGGCCGCAGCGGCGGGGCGAACGGGAATCGGCAGGCGCTGCATCGGCGCTAATAGACACGAAAACGGCCCGGGGGAACCGGGCCGATTTCATAGTCGGTTAGGATTTGTGGCGAATCAGGCCCGAAAAAATCAGGCACCGACGGGCGCGGCGGCCTCGGCGACCTTCTTCTTGATCTCGCGCTTCAGCTTGGCGGCGCGCGGGCTGAGCTTTTCGGCGTTGGTCTTCAGCAGCCAGTTGTCGAGGCCGCCGACATGTTCGACCGAGCGCAGGCCGTTCATCGACACGCGCAACTTCACCGACCGGCCGAGCGTGTCGGAAATCAGCGTGACGTTCTGCAGGTTGGGCAGAAAGGTGCGCTTGGTCTTGTTGTTGGCGTGGGAGACATTGTTCCCGACCATGCGACCCTTGGCGGTCAGTTCGCAAACGCGCGACATGTTGGTTGTCCTTGGATTCGAATCTGGAAGGCCCATGCGGACCGACGGCAAGCGCGGGCTGTTAGCCGAGACCCGCGCGGGCGTCAACCACGGCGGCGGCGGCGCGCCCGCGGGGGATCGTCGTCATGGCTGCGTATGGACGACAGGAGTGCAATGCAAGGAGGACACGAGATGATGACCAAGCCGCTGATCCTGATCGCCCTCGCGGGCATCGCCATGCAGATCCCGGCGCTCGCCGCCGCGCAGACGCCGGGGTCGCAGCGCCGCCTCGCCGCTACCGAGGCACGCGACAGCCGCCAGCAGCAACGTATCGCCACCGGCGTCGCCAACGGCCGGATCGATACGCAGGAAGCCGCGCGGCTCAACGCCCGCAGTGCCCATATCGACAATGTCCAGTCGCGGCTGGCATCCGACGGCCATTACAGTCGGCGCGACTTCGCCCGCGTCAGCTACCGCGAGAACCGCGCCAACCGGGGTATCGCGCGGGCCCGCCGGCGCTAGCCGGCAAGCCGCTGTCGCACCGGCACTAGCGCGCCAGCCAGGCCCATGCTGGCGGCAACAACAGCGCCGCCAGCGTGCCGGCCAGCGCCATCGCCAGCGCCGACAGGCCGCCGGCACGCGGATCGCGGCGCGTCAGCCAGTCGGTGCCGACGATATGCGCGGCGGTGCCCAGCCCCAACGCCCGCGCGGCGACGCCGGTGATGCGCAAGGCGTCGAACATCGGCGGCACCAGCAGCGCGCCGATGACGCCGGTCAGCACCGCGATCGCCGCCGCCAGCGCCACCGGGCCACCGGTCGCGGTCATGATCGCCACGGCAAAGGGTGTCGACAGCGTCTTGACCGCCACCGCATCGCGCAGTTGCCCATCGAGCCCGAGCAGCCGAGCGAGGCCGATGGCGCTGCCGACGCCGACCATCATGCCGCCGCCGACCGCCACCAGCACGGGCAGCGCCTGGGCACGCAGCGCCGCGCGATTGGCATCGATGACCAGCGCCAGCGCCACCAGCGCCGGCCCCAGCAGCCAGCGCAGCGGCAGCGCGGTGGCGCTGTAACGCGCGATCGGCACCCCCGCCAGCGCCAGCCCGCCGGCGACCAGCAGCGCCGCGATCAGTACCGGGCTGGCCCAGGGCGGGTTGCCGGCGCGCGCCGACAAGGCCCGCGCCAGCGCAAAGGCGGCCAGCGTGGCGGCGCAGGCGATCGCGGATTCGATCATCCGCGCCCGCCCGCAAGGCGATAGAGCAGCGCCGTCGCCAGCGCCGTCAGCAAGGTCGTGACCACCAGCAGCATCGCCAGCGGCAGGGCGCCGTGCGCCAGCACCGCTGCATAGGCCTGCAGGCCAACCAGCGCCGGCACGATCATCGCACCGATCCAGCGGATCAGCAGTCCGGCGCCGCGCCGGCTCCAGCCGATGCCGCGGCCCAAGGTCAGCCACAAAAGATAGGCGACAAGGCCGAGGATGGCGCCCGGCACCGGCAGCCGCACCCAGGCCGCCAGCGCATCGCCGGCCAGCGCCAACGCGACGCACAGCCCCACGCCCGGCGCCATTTCAACGAGTCCGCGCATGCCCCTTTTCCCCGCCCGGTTCAGTCGCTAGACCATGGCAGTCCCAGCACAGGTCCGCGATGCCCTATTTTGCCATCCATTGCATCGACAAGCCCGATTCGGCGGACCTGCGCGCCGCCAATCGCCCAGCGCACCTCGCCCATGTCACGGCATTGGGCGATTCGGTACTCGTCGCCGGGCCGCTGCTGCGCCCCGATGGCCGCCCGATGGGCTCGCTGCTGATCATCGATTTCGATGATCGCGAGGCGGCGGTCGCCTTTGCCACCGCGGATCCCTACCATCAGGCGGGGTTGTTCGAGAGCCGGTCGGTGACGAACTGGCACAGGGTTTTGCCGGCCTGACTGTCATCCCGGCGAGCCGAAGGCGACCGTAGGTCAACGCCGGGACCCATAAACCACAAATTCGGACGCCAGTGCGCTCGCTAGCTGCTTGGGGAGGCCGCGCCCGGCTTCGATACTTGTGGTTTATGGGTCCCGGCCTACGCCGGGATGACAGGGGGTGCTAACCCAGCTCCACCCCCTGCGCCTTCGCTGCCGCCAGCAGTTCCGCGCGCACATCCACTCCCGGTGAGTCGAGCCACACCGCCATTGCGTCCGACAGCGGCTGCAGCTGCGCCGATCGCACCATCGCCTTGATCGGCCCGACGCCGGCCGGGGTAATCGACAATGTCTCGACGCCCAGCGCCATCAGCGCCAGCGCCTCCAGCGGCCGCCCGCCCATTTCGCCGCAGATCGTCGCCGGCACATTTGCCGCCTTGGCCGCGCGCACGATGCGGCGCAGCACCCGCAGGATGGCGGGCGACAGCCAGTCATAGCGATCCGCGAGCCGTGGGTTGGCGCGATCGGCGGCGAACAGGAACTGCGTCAGGTCATTGGTGCCGACCGAGACGAAATCGGTCATCGGCAGCAGCGT
>JANOCM010000395.1:0-3542 GCA_031412175.1 Alphaproteobacteria bacterium | reverse complement strand
GGGCTCGTGGTCGTCGTCAACGTCATGCAGGGCCCGTCGCGCTCGGCCGACAGCGGCAACACGCTCGCCTATTCCGATTTCCTCACCAAGGTCGACGAAGGCGCGATCAAGTCCGCCGAAATCCGCGGTGCGGAGATCGTCGGCAAGACCGCGGCGGACGAGGATTACCGCACCTTCAACCCCGGCGACGACAAGCTCGTCGACCGGCTGCGCGGCAAGAACGTCCGTTTCGATGCGAAGCCCGAGGAAAGCCGCAGCCTCCTCGCGCAGTTGTTCTTCAACATGCTGCCGTTCGTGCTGATGATCGGCATCTGGATCTTCGTGATGCGCCAGATGCAGAACGGCGCCGGCCGCGGCGCGATGGGCTTCGGCAAGTCGCGCGCCAAGCTGCTCGTTGCCAAGGAAGGCCGCGTCACCTTCGACGATGTCGCCGGCATCGACGAAGCCCGCGAGGAGCTGCAGGAAATCGTCGATTTCCTCAAGGATCCGGGCCGTTTCCACCGCCTCGGCGGCAAGATTCCCAAGGGTGCGCTGCTCGTCGGACCCCCGGGCACCGGCAAGACCCTGCTCGCCCGCGCCATCGCCGGCGAAGCCAATGTGCCGTTCTTCAACATCTCGGGTTCGGATTTTGTCGAAATGTTCGTCGGCGTCGGCGCATCACGCGTCCGCGACATGTTCGAACAGGGCAAGAAATCGGCGCCGTGCATCATCTTCATCGATGAAATCGACGCGGTCGGCCGCTCGCGCGGTGCCGGCCTCGGCGGCGGCAATGATGAACGCGAGCAGACGCTCAACCAGCTGCTCGTCGAAATGGACGGTTTCGATGCCAACGAAGGCATCATCATCGTCGCCGCGACCAACCGGCCCGACGTTCTCGACCCCGCGCTGCTGCGTCCGGGCCGCTTCGATCGCCAGGTCGTGGTCGGCCGGCCCGACATCGAGGGCCGTGAAAAGATCCTCGCCGTCCACATGAAGAAGGTGCCGCTGGCCCCCGATGTCAACGCCCGCACCATCGCGCGCGGCACGCCGGGCTTCTCGGGCGCCGATCTCGCCAACCTCGTCAACGAGGCGGCGCTGCTCGCCGCGCGCCGCGCCAAGCGGCTGGTGTCGATGCGCGACTTCGAAGACGCCAAGGACAAGGTCCTGATGGGTGTCGAGCGCAAGTCGATGGTGATGACCGAAGATGAAAAGAAGATGACTGCCTATCACGAGGCCGGCCACGCCGTGGTCTCGATGCACGAGGCCGCATCCGATCCGATCCACAAAGCGACGATCATCCCGCGTGGCCGCGCGCTCGGCATGGTCATGCGCCTGCCCGAACGTGACCAGTACAGCTATCATCGCGATAAGATGTACGCCAACCTGTCGGTGTCGATGGGCGGCCGTGTCGCCGAGGAGCTGATCTTCGGCCATGACAAGGTGTCGTCGGGCGCCTCGTCGGACATCAGCTATGCGACCGATCTGGCCCGCTCGATGGTCACGCAATGGGGCATGAGCGACAAGCTGGGCCCGCTGAAATACGCCGACAACCAGGAAGAAGTCTTCCTCGGCCACAGCGTGACCCGCACCCAGAACGTCAGCGAGCAGACCGCGCAGCTGATCGACGCGGAAGTCCGCGCCATCGTCACGGTCGGCTATGACCGCGCCAAGCAGGTGCTGAGCGACAATGTCGACCAGCTCCATGCGCTGGCGAGCGCGCTGCTCGAGCTCGAAACCCTGTCGGGTGACGAGATCAAGAAGGTGCTCGCCGGCGAAGCCATCGACCGCTCGGCGACCACCGGCACCCCGGCGTCGCGTCCGGCCACGGGGGTTTCGGCGATCCCCAAGACCGGTCGTCGCGGTGGCTTCGGCGAGCCGGCTCCGCAGGCGTAGCGCGGCGCACGCATAGCGAAGCTATGCGGCGACTGAATCCAGGGGGCCGTCCGGCAATGGGCGGCCTCTTTTTCGTGTCTCTGGAGGGGCACTGATCGAAGCTATCCACGGCCAGGTCGCTGGCGGAGCGCGCAAAACGCAAACCGTGCAGTCACGTTTCTGTAATGGGCCGATCAGTATTGCACGAATACTATATTGCCGGCATCAATGCTGTCGATGTGGGGGCACAGCGACATGCAGATCGATTGCATCGATGAACAACCGGGGTCGGCGCGCCATCTGGCGGTGACGTTGTCGCTGTCGGCGCCCGATATTTCGGCGCGCGATCTTGTCCGCGCCCGCGTCGAGATCGAGGCCGAAGGCGCCTTTGCGGCGGACGAGCCTGCCCGCACTCGCCGCTGGCTGGTCGAGCCCGACGCGATCGAGACGCTGCTCAATGGCGAGCGCGACCCGTTCCTGCCGCCGCGAACGCCCAGACTTCCCGATATCGAGGCGATGGTCGCGACCGCACTCGACGGCTTTGAAACCGGCAGCTTTTTCCTGTTCGTCGACGATCGCCAGGTCACCTCGCTCGATGAACGCATCCTGCTCCGGTCGACGAGCGAAGTCGTGTTCCTGAAACTCGTCGCGCTGAAGGGTGGCTGATGTCGTTGCTGAAGGCGCTGTTCGGCAAGGGCAAGGTGGCGACGGTCAGGGGCTATCGGCCCGAACTGGCGAACGACGCCATCGACACGCCGGCGTTGCGGCGCGATTTCGACAATCCGCGCCACCCGGTGCTGCGGCAGGCCATCGCCGAAGTGGCGGCGATCCTTGAAGCCGACCTGCGCGCCTATCGCCATTCGCCGCAGTTCCTCGCCAGCCTGGCTGCATTGACAGCCGCCGACGCGCCGGTGCTCGCGGCCGATGCGGCGCTGCGCTTGCCGCTGGTGCAAGGCCGGGATGGCCCTCTCTACCGGGCCATGAATACCATGCTGGAGTTCGTGGTCACGCGCGCCGAATGGCTTGCGCTGCCGTTGAACACGGCGCTGCCACGGCCGACGTTTACCGGCGCGCAGCTCATCGACATTGCCTGGGGACTGGGCGGCCTGCTCGAGTACAAATATCAGTTCGAGGCTTTTCGCAGACTCCAAATGATGTTCCTGCGCGGCTTCGACGCAAGCGGTGCCGGTACCGATCCGCAGGTCCGCGCCGCGTTGATGCTATTGCTGGAACGGATCGGCGCGGCCGACACCCACACGCGCCTCCGGCAGGATTTCGCCGAGGCGCTGGTCATGCGGCTCGGGGTGCCCCGTGCCGCCAGCCCGACGCTGGTGGCGTGGGACAAGGATGTGGCGGTGCGGACAGCGCGGCGCGACGCGGTCATGGCGGCAGCCGGGCCGCACCTCGCGCCGGTCATCGCCATCGCCCTCGATGATCCGCGGCTGCTGCGCGGCGGCCCGGCGACGGTGCCGGCGGTGCAGGCCCTGCTCGCCGCCGGGCCGCCGGCGCTCGGCGATGCGCTGGCGGCGCTGGCGCGGATCGAGCGCGAGTTCCGGGCGCCGCCCTGCACGCACTGGGGCTGGCTGGCGCAGGAGCACGGCCGATTCAACGCCGAGCCGCAGGAAGACCGCTATTACAACGTCTTCGACCTGGTGCGGGCGGCGATGCTGCGCAAGAAGATCGCGATCGGC
>JANOCM010000394.1:0-4422 GCA_031412175.1 Alphaproteobacteria bacterium | reverse complement strand
CCGCTGATCGCCCAGGCGGTGAGCGTCTGCTTCGCCCCACCTTCGCCGACCTCGATCGTCGTCAGTTGTTTCGCCGTGGCACGGCCGCCAGGCAGCATCGCCACCGATTTGTCGGGGCTGGCAAGAATGGCCTCGAGCAGCAAGCCGTTGAGCCCCATCGGCCCGCCCATCGTCGCGTAGAAGGCCGGCGCAGAATACGCTGCGCTGCCGGCGTCGATCTGGCTCTTCCAATTCGCCTCGCCGCCGCTGACGGCAAAGGTTTCGCCGGCGTCGCCCTGCGGGCTGAACCCGCGCACCGTGATCGCCGCTGGCATGCCATCGGGCCCGAGTTTCGCAGCCGATTCGACCTCCCAGACCTGGCCGCGCAGCACCATCGATTCGCGTGCCATGCGGGTGCCATCGGGGGCCGTCCAGCTCCAGCTGTCGCCATGCTTCCCGCCCGTTGATTCGATGATGAAATGGCGGGCATCGGCGGGTGGCTTCGCCAGCTCGGCCACCGGCACCTGCGCCAGGCTTGCTGTCGCCAGCGCCAGCACGCCGGCCGCCGCCAGTATCGTTTCCACCCGCATCGTCAGTCTCCCGCCGTTTCCGGCACCTTGCCATGAAGTGTGTTGTATCGGCAAGGCACCCGGTGGTGCCGGTTGACCGCCGCCGCAGTAGCGTTAGCAAGGTGGCATGAACCGCCTCCTCGCCCTCGCCCTCGCCATCGCTTTCCCCGCCCATGCCGCCCCCGTCACCGGCGCCGTCACCCCGGCCCCCGCGTCGGCCGCCGCCTGGCCCGTTGCCGAAGGCGACTTCACCATCCGCAATTTCCACTTCGGCAGCGGCGAGACCCTGCCCGAACTCAAGCAGCATTATCGCACGCTCGGCACGCCGGTGCGCGACCGCGCCGGCAACGTCGTCAACGCCGTGATGGTGCTGCACGGCACCGGCGGCACCGGCGCGCAATTCCTGCGGCCGCAATTCGCCGACGAACTCTACGGCCCTGGCCATCCGCTCGATATCGCCAAATATTACATCATCCTGCCCGATGCCATCGGCCATGGCGGATCGTCGAAGCCGTCGGACGGCCTGCGGATGAAGTTCCCGCACTACGACTATCAGGACATGGTCGTCGCCCAGCACCGGCTGCTGACGGAGCATCTGAAGGTTGCCAAACTGCGCCTGCTGATGGGCACTTCGATGGGCTGCATGATGGATTTCGTGTTCGGCACCAGCTTCCCCGATGCGGCGCGGGCGATCATGCCGACGGCGTGCCAGACGGTCGAACTCGCCGGGCGCAACCGCATGTGGCGGCAGATGACCATCGACGCGATCAAGGCCGATCCGCTGTGGCAGGACGGCAATTACACCAGCCAGCCGGTGCAGGGGCTGCGCACCGCCGGCGTGCTGAGCGTCATCGCCGGCAGCGCGCCGGTGCGGCTGCAGGCCGATTATCCGACGCGCGCCGCAGCCGAAGCGGCGGTGAAGGGCGTTGTCGAGAAATCCATCGCCGAATCCGATGCCAATGACACGATCTATCGCCTCGATGCCTCGCGCAACTACAACCCGTCACCGCTGCTGGCGCGCATCAAAGTGCCGGTCACCTGGATCAACAGCGCCGATGATTTCATCAACCCGCCCGGCCTCGCCCTGCCCGAGCGCGAGGTCGTGAAGATGCCGAATGCGAAATTCGTGCTGATCCCCGAAAGCGCCGAGACCCGCGGCCATTCCACCCACACCTGGGCGAAATTCTGGAAGGCCGATCTCGTCGCCCTGCTGCAGCGCACCGAATAGCGCCGTGGCGCTAGACCGTCCTGCCCGCCTCGACACGGCAAAGGCCGGGTTCGATCCGCACATCGCGCTGCACCGCCGCAACCGCCTGTCGACGACGCAATCGCTGACGCTGCGCGCGCTGCTCGTCGCCGGGCTGTTCGGCATCGCCGTCGCCGGCCATTGGTATGACCGCGGCGGCCTGCGCGACAACACCGATGGCACCATCAGTTTCCTCGACGTCATCTATTTCACCGCGGTCACCGTCACCACCGTCGGCTATGGCGACATCGTGCCGGTCACCCCCTCGGCACGGATGTTCGACACCTTCGTCGTCACGCCGATCCGGCTTTTCGTCTGGCTGATCTTCCTTGGCAGCGCCTATAGCTTTGTCTTCAAGGACAGCTGGAGCCGGGTTCGGACGCGCATGATCGGCAAGTCTCTCGACAACCATTTCATCGTCTGCGGCCATGGCGCCAGCGGTGCCGCCGCGGTGGAGGAACTGTGCCGCGAGGGCATTGCCGCCGATGCCATCGTCGTCGTCGACACCGATCCTGCCGCCGTCGCCGCCGCCGTTGAAACCGGCGTCACCGGCGTCACCGGCGATGCCACCCACAATGCGACGCTGGAGGCCGCCTTCATCCACCGCGCCCGCGGCGTGCTGATCGCCACCGGCCGCGACGACACCGCGGCGCTGGTGACGCTGACGGCGCGCCAGCTCAACGCCAGCGTGCCGATCAGCGTCAGCGTGCGCGCCCATGAAAACGAGGACTTGCTGCGCCAGGCTGGGGCCAGTGCCATCATCAACCCGGTGCGGCTCGGCGGCCATCTGCTGGCACGGTCGTCATCGCACCGCCACGCTGTCGATTACATTGCCGATCTCGCCGGCGCCCAGGGCTGTGTCGCGCTGTGCGAACGTACGGCGCTGCCGGCCGACATCGGCAAGCCGCTGCGTGCCGTCAGCACCGGGCTGGCGGTGCGCATCATCCGCAACGGCGCAATCATCGGTTTCTGGGAAACCGGCGCCAATACCGTCGAGGCGGGGGATACGATCGTTGAGATTTTGCCGGTCTAACGTCCCGATTAAGAGGAGCGCTTACAACCCTGTCACCCCGGCGTAGGCCGGGGCCCATGAACCACGATCTTCGATACAGTAGCGCCGTCTTCCCGCTATCCCCCTCGCAACTCGCCCGTTCTGTCACCCAAGCTTGTGGTTCATGGGCCCCGGCCTACGCCGGGGTGACAGACTTTCCGCTACCTCGCTGCGCTCAGGGGGGCGGAGGGAGCAATTCGGCTCATCCCGCACACTTCCCCGCCCCCGGCCCCGTCACGAACCGCCCCGCCGCCGCGCCGGTCGGTTCGCCGTCCTTCAGCACCTGGACGCCGTTGACGAACACCTGGGCCACCCCGGTCGCATATTGCGCCGGCTTGGCGAAGGTCGCGTGGTCGGCGATCGTCGCCGGGTCGAACACCACGACATCGGCGAAATAGCCGGCCTTGAGCAGCCCGCGCTCCTTGATGCCGAGATTGCCCGTTGGCAGCGACGTCAGCCGCCGGATCGCATCGGGCAATGTCGTCGCCTTTTCGTCGCGGACATATTTGCCGAGCAGCCGCGCGACATTGCCATAGGCACGCGGGTGATCCTTCGACAAAAGGAACACGCCCTCCGCCGACGGCGCGCCGGCGTCGGAACCGAAGCTGACCCAGGGCAGGCCGATCTGGCGCTTCACATTGGCCTCGTCCATCAGGAAATAGGCGGTGCCGACGCGGCTGCCGTCCTCGATAACAAGGTCGATCGCGGTGTCCTCCGGGCTGGTGCCGCGCATTTTGGCGACCTCGCCCAGGGTCTTGCCGGCCAGCGGTTTCAGTTTCGGGTTCTTGAAGCCCAATAGCAGCACATTGTCGGGGTTGCCGGCGCGCTTGGCGAGGTTCTCCCAATCGGCATTCTCGTCCATCATCTCGGCCTTGACCCGCGCCCGGATCTTCGGGTCCTTGAGCCGCTCGATCCACGCTTCCAGCCCGCCGTCCTGCACCCAGACCGGCATCGCCGCATCGAGGCCGGTGGCACCGGCGGTGTAATTGTACATGTTCGCCGTGATGCGCAGGCCTGCCTTGCGCGCCGCCTCCACCTTGCCGATGATCGTGTCGAGCTTGCCCCAGTTCTTTTGTCCCGACATCTTCAGGTGATAGATTTCGGCCGGGCCGCCCGACTGGCGCGCGATCTCGATCAGTTCGTCGACCGCCGCCTCGATGCGGTCACCCTCCGACCGCATATGGCTGATGTACATGCCGCCGCACTTGGCGCTTTCGGTCGCCAGCGCGATCAGCTCCGGCGTTTCGGCATAGGCCGCCGGCGCATAGATCATCGAGGTGCCGAGGCCGACGGCGCCTTCGTTCATCGCAGCGCGGACCAAAGTCTTCATCCGCGCCAGCTGTTCGGGCGTCGGATCGATGTCCTTTTCGCCGAGTTCGTGCACCCGGACGGTTGTCGCGCCGACGAAGCTGGCGACATTGGGGGCAATGCCCTTCTTCTCGAGCATGGCGATATATTCGCCCAATGTGGTCCAGGTGACCGGGAACTTGATATCGTCCTGGCGTTCGGCGGCGAGCCGCTTCATTTCGGGGTTGAGCGGCCCCATCGACCAGCCCTCGCCCATCACCTCGAGCGTG
>JANOCM010000393.1:0-9303 GCA_031412175.1 Alphaproteobacteria bacterium | reverse complement strand
GGCTTTTCGGCCGACTGCCTCGAAACGCTCGAGGAGGTCGCGCTGGAGGGGCGCGACACCTTCATCGAGCATGGCGGCACGCATTTCGCCTATCTGCCGTGCCTCAACGATACGCCCGTCGGCATTGAAATGTTGCGGGCTTTACTGGCGCGGGAACTTGCGGGCTGGGTGTAAGCCGCTAGAGTCGCCCTGATAGCCCAACGGAAAAAGGGCAGGGGAGAGACGGATATGGCACGCACAGCAATTGTCACCGGCGGCACGCGCGGTATCGGCGAGGCGATCTGCCTCGCGCTCAAGGCCGAAGGCGTCAATGTCGCGGCGAATTATGGCGGCGATGACGCCAAGGCGGCGGCCTTTACCGAACGCACCGGCATCCCGGCGTTCAAATGGAATGTCGCCGATCACCAGGCCTGCCTCGACGGCGTCGCGGCGGTGGAGGCGGCGATCGGCCCCGTCGATATCGTCGTCAACAACGCCGGCATCACCCGCGACGGCACGCTGATGAAGATGAGCTATGAGGCGTGGGACGAAGTCATCCGCGTCAACCTTGGCGGTTGCTTCAACATGGCCAAGGCGACGTTTACCGGCATGAAGTCGCGCGGGTTCGGCCGCATCGTCAACATCGGCAGCATCAACGGCCAGGCCGGCCAGTACGGCCAGGTCAACTATGCCGCGGCGAAATCGGGCATCCACGGCTTCACCAAGGCGCTGGCACAGGAAGGCGCGCGCTTCGGCATCACCGTCAACGCCATCGCGCCGGGCTATATCGACACCGACATGGTCGCGGCAGTGCCGGCCGACGTGCTCGAAAAGATCGTCGCCAAGATTCCGGCCGGGCGGCTGGGGCAGGCTTCGGAGATTGCCCGCGGCGTGGCGTTCCTGGTGGGTGAGAATGCCGGGTTCGTGACGGGGTCGACGCTGAGCATCAATGGCGGGCAGCATATGTACTGACGCGGCGCGGCCGAGCGCATGGCGCAGCCAAGCGCGCGGACTCGCGCAAGTCCGGCCAGCGGGGCGGTCGGCATGCCGACCGAACCCGTCTGACGTCAGCCGCGGCTTTGCCGCGGCCCCTTGCTAGCCTTGAGACATGACCGCCAAACACTCGCTCACCATCGCCGGCCACGCCACCTCGCTGACGCTCGAGCCGATCTTCTGGGAAGCGCTCAAGGCCGCCGCTATCGAGGACGGCAAGCCGCTCGCCGCGCTGGTCGCCGAAATCGACGAGGCGCGGACGACCAATTTGAGCAGTGCCGTTCGCATATGGTTGTTCGAACGGGAACGCGCGAAGTCGCTGGGCGTCGAGCATGGCTGAAATTGTCCTGGCAGAACCCAACGGCATCGATCCGGCGGTAAACGCGCGGCTGTTTGCCTGGCTGGCGGCGAGCAGCCCCGACGATTGGCATTACCTTGTCGGCCGCTGGAACTATGATTTCGGCATTCATCCGCTGGTCTGGATTATCCAGCGACCGGACTGCGACAAAGCCACTGCGCAGCAAATGTTCTTCCAGGTCGCTGATTGGCTGCTGCTTTGGGACAGCGCCCGCAAGGAAGGAAAGCCGCTGCCGCAAAATGACGAAATGCGGTTGCTCGATTACATCATCGCGCGCTGGGAAGCCGACGGCTTTCCGCGGTCGGAGCTGGCGTCGGCACAATTGCCCCATGCGTGGGGCATGGCCAATATCATGGCGACACAATATGGCGTGCCACCATCGCTCGGCGAAGTGATCGTCGGCCGCAAGGCCGCGGCGGTCCCCTGGGGTGAAGAAATGCCCGCTGGAATCGAAGCGCCGAGGTAGACCCTGTTGGATGTCGCGTCCGGCCAGTGCTGCACCGAGCGTCGCCAACATTCGGACGATGGCCATTTCGCTGGGTTCCGGGTTGCCCCCCGAAATGAACGCGCCAATCGTTGCATGCGGCCCGGCGGCGTGCCGACGAAAACGCGGCCTAACGGCTGCCGGCGGCAAGCCGCGCCAGCGGGTGGCTGCCGGCGCGATTGGGCACCCAGCCGTCGACGCGGCGGCCGACCAGCGCCCAGCGCACCGGGGTGAACAGTGGAATCAGCGGCGGCGCCACCAGCATGACGGCTTCGGCCTGCAACAGCAGCGCCGGGCGGTCGACTGGCCCCGCCGATCGCGCCGCCGTCAGCAAGGCATCGGCGGCGGCGTTGCAATAGGGCCCGGCGCTGCAGCGGAAGCGTGACAGCAGCGCCGCGGCATCGGGCACCGGCAGGCTGGCCTCGCTGACCGCCAGGTCGAAATCGCCGCGCTTGACGAGCCGGTCGAACGCTTCGGTCTCGACTTCGGTAACGCCGAGCAGCACGCCGACGCGCGCCCAATCCGCGCCGACCCGTTCGGCGACAGCGCGATGGTCGCGGCCGGGCGGCAGCAGCACCACCAGCCGCAGCGGATTGTCGGCGGTCCAGCCGGCCGCGGCGAGCAGCCGCCGCGCCTCGGCCAGCCGCGCGTCGTAATCGAGCTGCGTCCAGTCGGGTGCGGCATTGGTTTGCGGGCGCAGGCTGCCGGGCAGGACGCTCGGCCGCGTCGTCGGGACAAGTGTTTCGGCCGGCTGGATTGCAGCGATGCCGAAGCTGCCGGCCAGCGCCGGCCGGTCGATCGCCATCGCCAGCGCGCGGCGCACGCCGGGATCGGCGGTTGGCCCGCGCACGCCATTGGCGAGATAGCCATAGACGCCCCAGAGCGGATCGAGCCGCAAGGCATCGACCCGCGCGCCGCTGCGCGCCTCGCCCAGCCCCGCCAGCCCTTCGCCGATGACGATATCCTGGCGCCCGGCGGTGAAATTGGCGACCGCGGCGCGGGCATCGCTGCTGGTGGCGATGCGGATTTCGGCGGGGCGCGCCTCGGGCGTCGCGGTCATGGCGAAGCGTTTCAACACACGCTGACCGGCCGGACCGCCGGCGGCATAGGCGGCGAGCGTCGGCGGCTCGCCCACGGTGGCGCGCTTGCCGGCCTTGCCTGGCTTGTCGCGCACCACGCCCAAGCCCGGTTCGGCGAGCCAGCCGAGCAGCATCGGCGACGGCGTATCGAGGCGGATCTCCACGACGCGGGCGATCGGTGCCAGCACCCCCAGCCGCGCCGCGGGCAGTTTTCGGGCGCTGATGGCGGCGGCGTTGGCGATTCCGGCCGCGACCACCGCCGGGTCGCGGCGCGCGGCGGCGCGGCGAAAGCCGGCGACGACATCGGCGGCGACCAGCGGCGTGCCGTCGCTCCATTTCACCGGGCGCAGCCGCAGGATCAGGCTGCGGCCATCATCGACAAAGCGCCAGCTGGTGGCGAGGCCGGCAACCGTCTGCCCGCTGCCGTCGCGCGCCACCAGCGTTGGCTGGGTGGCCTCTGCCTCCAGCCGCTGCGCCAGGCCGGCGGGCCGGTCGCCGCTGCCGACGATGGTGACCGCCAGCCGCGCGCCTTCGGGCTGTTGCGGGCCGCAGCCGACCAGCAGCACCGCCAGCCACAGCGCGGCGGCCAGCTGCTTTTGGAGGGCGCGTGTCATCGCGGTGGTTCTAGCGCCGGTTGCCCGGGCAAAACCAGAGCTTCCTTGCCCGTGGCCGGATCGGGCGGTAAGCCACGGCCATGTCCGCACCGGTCCCCGACATCATCGCCCTTATCGGCAACACCCCGCTCGTCACGCTGCGCGGGCCGAGCGCGGAAACCGGCTGCACGATTCTCGGCAAGGCCGAATTTCTCAATCCCGGCGGCAGCGTCAAGGATCGCGCCGCGCTGTTCATCATCGAGGATGCCGAGCGTCGCGGCGCCCTGCTGCCCGGCGGCACCATCGTCGAGGGCACGGCGGGCAATACCGGCATCGGCCTTGCCGTCGTCGCCAGCGCGCGGGGGTACAAGACCATCATCGTCATGCCCGAAACCCAGAGCCGCGAGAAACAGGACACGCTGCGCGCGCTGGGCGCCGAACTGGTGCTGGTGCCGGCGGCGCCCTATTCCAACCCCTGCCACTACGTCCACACCTCGCGGCGGCTGGCGGAGGAAACCCCCGGCGCCGTCTGGGCCAACCAGTTCGACAATGTCGCCAACCGCATGGCGCACATCAAGACGACGGCGCCGGAAATCTGGGCGCAGACCGGCGGCACCGTCACCGGCTTCACCTGCGCCTGCGGCACCGGCGGCACGCTTGCCGGCGTGGCGATGGGGCTGCGCGCCGAAAATCCCGCCGTGCAGATCGCGCTGACCGATCCCGAGGGCGCGGCGCTGTACAACTGGTTCGCGCATGGCGAATTGCGCGGCGAGGGATCGAGCGTGTCGGAAGGGATCGGCCAGAGCCGGATCACCGCCAATCTGGAAGGCCTGACCGTCGATGCCCAGTACCGCATTCCCGACGCCGAAGGGTTGCATTGGGTGCGGCGGCTGAATGCCGAGGAGGGGCTCTGCCTCGGGCTGTCGTCGGGGATAAACGTCGCCGGTGCGGTGCAGATGGCGCGACAAATGGGCCCGGGCAACACGATTGTGACTATTCTTTGCGATTCGGGCTTGCGTTATCTTTCAACGATTTACAATCCGGAATGGCTGCTCGCCAAGGGCCTCGACGCTATCGCCTGATCGTTACGACAAGCAACCTATCGACACTTGGCCCGCAAATACTTATATCTTCCTGTCTAACGCGCACGTCTCGTGGCGCCTGTGCCGGCAATCGCCGGTCTGGGTGGCCATGCTGCCCCGGCAACGATCCGGGGTGGTGCAACGACTGGAATGCGAGGGTCGATGTCTGTGCTGAACCGCCGTACCGGCAATCAGCAGTCTGCTGAAGCAGTCGCCACCGGGCGATATGCCGCCATGCGCGCCGCCGATCGCCTGATCGGGGCTGCGGCTGCGCAACGTGTCCGCTGGGGCCTGACCGGGCTGGCGGCGATTTTCTTGCTGTTCCTTGTCGCCGCTGCCGGCATGCGCCCCGGCGCGTCGGCGGCCCCCGTCGATTCGCAGGGCGAACCGCTCGCCGTTCTCGGCGTGGCGCCGGGGCCGGGGCCGGCGGCGTTCGATGCCAAGGGCCAGCCGCGCCAGGCCGCGCCGAAACCATCGCGCACCTGATCGTGGCTGCGGCGCGCGCGCTGCGGCCTGTCCCTTCGCTTGCCGAATCGGCGCCTGACGCACGTCGACCACTTCATCCCGGCTTTTCCCGGCCCTCGCCGACAATTGACCACAAACTTATCCACAGCTTCATCCGCCCGGATCAAAACCGGAACGGATGTAAAACTCATGCCGTTCGCCCATGGATATCCCCATGAATTGCACGTCCAGCCCATGATTCTCCATTGAGACCCACGGTTTCCCATGGTACAGCTTGTCCACAATGAGGGCGGGAACGTCATTGCGTGGCCAGGTTGAAGCGTAGGGCCGGATTTAACCGGTAACGTCTGCAGCACGGCCGCCCACCCTCAGTGCTGGGGCGGTTGGGTGTCGGACGATTCCTTCATTGGTTATGCGCTGAACGCGGTCGACACGAAGAATCGCCTGTCGATTCCGGCCGAGTTTCGTGACGCCATCGTCGCCCGTTCCGGGACGAAGGACCTGTATGTCGGCCCCGCCCGCGGCGGCCTCGACTGCCTGATCGCCTATGACAAGTCGCACCACCGCGTCCTCCAGGCGCGGCTCGACGCCCAGGCCGTCGACGAGGAAAGCACCGAAGGCGCGCTGCGCGCCACGGCGCTGTTCGGCTCGACCAGCCTGCTCAAGATCGACGAGGCCGGCCGGATCGTGATGACCGCCGGGCTGAAGGACCTCGGCGACATCACCAGCCATGTCTGGTTCGTCGCCGGCGGCAACTGGTTCCAGATGTGGAACCCCTATCGCTACCTCGAACAGCCCGGGCTCGAGCCGTGGATGCTGCGCATCCTGCGCCGCGAGATGGACGCGCGCGGCCTGCCGGCGGTGGAGCCGGCGCGATGAGCCCGCATGTCCCCGTCCTTCTCGCCGAAACGCTGGCAGCGCTGCGCCTCGGTGCCGGTGACATCTATGTCGATGCGACTTTGGGCGCCGGCGGCTATCTGCGCGCCGCGCGCAGCGCCGGGCTTGGCCGCGCGATCGGTTTCGACCGCGACGCCACCGCCATCGCGCTCAACGCCGATCTGGTGGGCCAGGCCGATGTCATCCTGATCAACCGGCCATTCTCCGAAATGGAGGCCGGGCTCGCCGATCACGACATCGCCGCTGTCGATGCCATCGCCTTCGACATCGGCGTGTCGTCGATGCAGATCGACCAGCCGGAGCGCGGTTTCTCGTTCCAGGCCGATGGTCCGCTCGACATGCGGATGTCGCAGCAGGGCATGACCGCCGCAGATTTCATCAATGCTGCGACCGAATCCGAAATCGCCGACGTGCTGTTCAACCTGGGTGACGAGCCCGGCGCACGCCGCATCGCTCGCGCCATCGTCAATGATCGCCCGCTGACCCGCACGTCGGAACTGGCGCGGCTGGTGCGCAGCGTGCTCGGCAACCAATCATCGAAGAACGGGGCGGGCAAGAAGAGCGACCCCGCCACCCGCACCTTCCAGGCGCTGCGCATCCATGTGAACGACGAACTCGGCCAGCTCGACATGGGGCTTGATGCCGCCGAACGCCTGCTGCGCCCCGGCGGGCGGCTGGCGGTGGTCAGCTTCCATTCCGCCGAGGATCGCCGGGTGAAGCTGTTCCTGCGCGACCGGTCGGGCGGCGCGCCGGCCGGATCGCGCCACCAGCCGGCGGCAATCCGGCCGCGGCCCGCTAGTTTCGAACGCCCGGCCCGCGCCGTGCGCGCGTCCGATGCCGAAGTCGCCGCCAATCCGCGCGCCCGGTCGGCAACGTTACGCGCTGCCGTCCGCACCGCCGCCCCGGCCTGGGCAGCCAGCCCCGCACCAACCAGGAGGTCCGCATGAGGAACTATGGCGGTTCAGCCCTGATGCTGCTCGTCACCATGGCGGCGGCAATCGGCAGCTACACGATCAACCTCAAGGTCTCCGGCGAACGCGCCGCAGTCGATGCGTTGCGCCGCCAGATCGTCAGCGATGCTCGCGACATGCGCAATCTGCAGGCAGAACTGCGCACCCGCGCGCGCTTCCCCGAAATGCAGCGCTGGAACGACAGCGTGCTGCAGATGTCGGCGCCATCGGCGCAACAATATTTGCGCTCGCCGGTGCAGCTTGCCAGCTTCGGCGTGGTGCCGCCGACAGACGTTGCCCAGCCCGCCGTACGCTTTGCCGTCACCGCGCCGGTACAGGCGGCACCGGTCACCGACAGCATCGTCCGCACCGCCTATGCCCGTGAGCCTGCTCCGGTGGCCGCCGCGACGCTGGTGCGTGCCAGCTATCCGGCGCCGCAGCGTCGCCCCGCGCCCGTCGACACGATGGCGGCCGACATCGGCGCCAGCCTCGATGCCGTGCCGGCCACTGGCGCGCCGCGCGACCTGCTGCCCGACGGAGGGCAGTGACCGACATCATGGCGGGATTGACGGCCCTTCCCTGGCGTATCGGTGGCTTTGGCGGTGGTGCGCCGGCGCCGCAGTTGCCGCTCGCCGGCCAGCGCCAGGCGGCGCAGAGCCTCGCGCGCCAGCGGCTGGTCGTGCTGCTGCTGCTGTTCCTTGCCGTGCCGGCGGTGCTGGCGCTGCGGCTGACCGACCTTGCGGTGTTCGAGGCGCAGCCGGCCAACACCCGTGCCACGATCAGCGCCGCGCCGCCGCGTGCCGACATCATCGATCGCAATGGCGTCGAGCTGGCGCGAACCTTCGAAGCCTTTGCGATCTCGGTCGAGCCGCGCAAGCTGGCCGGCAATCCGCAGCTGCTGGCGAAGAAGATCGCCGCCATTCTCAGTGACAAATCCGAAGCCGAGATCCTGATGGAGCTGACCCACAAGGGCCAGTTCCGCTATATCGCCCGCCGCGTGCTGCCGAGCGAGGCGAAGCGCATCAACGATCTCGGCGAACCCGCTATCTACCTGCGCCGCGAAGCCGAGCGGCTGTACCCGAATTTCAACCTCGCCAGCCATGTCATCGGCTATACCAACGACAAGGGCGTCGGTGCCGTCGCGCTCGAAAAGGCGTTCGACAAGCGGCTCGGCGACGATGCGACACGGGGCACCCCGCTGCAACTTGCGCTCGATGTGCGGGTGCAGCAGGCGCTCGAACATGAACTGCGCAGCGTCTATCTCGACCAGCGCGCCGATGGCGCCGCCGGCATCGTCATGGATGTCCGCACCGGCGAAGTCGTGGCGATGACGTCGCAGCCCGATTTCAATCCCAATGCACCGGGCAAGTCCGACGATGCGTCGCGCTACAACCAGGCGACCTTCGCCACCTTCGAGCTGGGATCGACGTTCAAGGCCTTCACCATCGCCAGCGGGCTCGACACCGGCGTCATCCCGTCGATGCAAAAGACCTGGGATGCGACGCGGCCGCTGGTCATCGGCAACCGCACCATTCACGACGACCATGCGCTCAACCGCTGGCTCAACGTTCCCGACATCTTCATCCATTCGTCGAACATCGGCACGGCGCGGATTGCGCAGGAAATCGGCCGCGATCGCCAGCGCGCGATGCTCGACAAATTGGGCTTCCTGAAGCAGGTCGATTTCGAACTCGGCGAGCGCTCGCGCCCGCAATTCCCGCCGCTGTCGAACTGGGGCGAGATCGCCACGATGACGATCGGCTATGGCCACGGCATTTCGGTGACGCCGCTGCACCTGGCCGCCGGCTATGCGGCGCTGGTCAACGGCGGCATCTACCACAACCCGACCTTGCTCAAGGCGAAACCGGGGGCGCCGGTCGCCGGCCATCGCGTCTTTGGTGCTGCCACGTCGGATACGATGCGCGCGCTGCTGCGGCTGGTCGTCACCAGCGGCACCGGGCGCAAGGCCGAAGCCCCGGGCTATCGTGTCGGCGGCAAGACCGGCACCGCGGAAAAGGTGCTGAATGGCCGCTACATCCACGGCCAGAACATCTCGACCTTTGCCGCCGCCTTTCCGATGGACGCGCCGCGCTATGTCACGGTGATGATGATCGACAACCCCAAGGGCAGCAAGGCGAGTTTCGGCTTCAAGACCGCCGGCATGACGATCGCACCGGCGACGAGCCGTCTCGTCGCCCGGATCGGCCCCTTGCTCGGCATCCAGCCCGACGCATCGCAGGACATGGACCTGAGCGCGGTGTCGCCCAAGGCGGCCGACGCGGTCGAGGAATAGGGGTGCGCCTCGCTGACCTGGCGGGCGGCGGCGGCAGCGAAACCGTCACCGGCTTCGCCCTCGATCATCGCAAGGTCGCGCCGGGCACGATCTTTGGTGCGTTCCGCGGTGCGCGGGTCAATGGCGAGGA
>JANOCM010000392.1:0-2652 GCA_031412175.1 Alphaproteobacteria bacterium | reverse complement strand
GCCCTGTTCGAGATGCAGGATGCAATCGACGACATTGTTGAGCAGGTCGCGTTCGTGGCTGATGACGACGATGGTGGCGCGATAGGTCTTGAGGAAGCTTTCGAGCCACATCGTCGCTTCGAGATCGAGGTGGTTCGACGGTTCGTCGAGCAGCAGCAGGTCGGGCTGCGAAAACAGCAACGCCGCCAGCGCAACGCGCATTCGCCAGCCGCCCGAATAGCTGTCGAGCGGGCGATGCTGCGCCGCTTCGTCGAAGCCCAGGCCGACGAGGATACGGCTGGCGCGCGCTGCGGCGGTATAGGCATCGATGGCGATCAGCCGGTCGTGGATTTCGGCGAGGCGGCCAGGTTCGACATGGCCCGCCTCCTCCTCCGCCATCAGCGCGGCGCGCTCGACATCGGCGGCGAGAACGGTTTCGAACGGCGTGCCCTGCCCCGCCGGCGCCTCCTGCGCGACATAGCCAAGCCGCGCGCTCTTCGGCATCTCGACGCTGCCACTGTCGGGATCGAGCGTGCCGGCGATGACCTTCATCAGCGTCGACTTGCCGGCGCCATTGCGGCCGATCAGCCCGATGCGGCCCCGCGGCGGCAGGGTCGCGGTGGCATTGTCGAGGATGGTCCGGCCGCCAAGGCGGACGGTGACGGCGTTCATGGTCAGCATGGGCGCCGGCCTAGCATGGTGCGGCGCAGCGCGGAAGGGCGCGGGCCGCGCCCATCTCGCGCAAGCCCGGCCAGCGGGGCGGCGCGGGCGAAGCGCGCCGAACCCGTCTGACCCCGGATCAAGTCCGGGGCAGGCTGCATGGGCTTTGCCCATGCTCTTTCGCCTTGCGTGAAAACGGCCAGCGGGGTGTGCCCGCTGGCCGTTCAATCAGGAAGGGCATGGGCAAAGCCCATGCTGGCGCCGGACGGGTTCGATCGGCATTGCCGACCACCCCGCCGATCGGGCTTGCGCCTGTCGGCGCGTAGCGTTCCGCTACGAGCGCGCGGCGCTGCGCCTCACTTCTTCGTCGCGAGGAACGCGATCACATTGGCGCGATCTTCCGGCTTCTTCAGCCCGGCAAACGCCATCTTGGTGCCCTTGATGACCTTCTGCGGGGCTGCGAGATAGGTATCGAGCTGGGCGACGGTCCAGATCAGACCGCTGTTCTTGTTGGCGGCCGAATAGGTGTAGCCCGGAACGGTGCCGGCCTTGCGACCGACAACGCCATGCAGCGACGGGCCGACGCGGTTCACGCCCTTGTCGACGACATGGCAGACCTTGCACTGGTTAAAGACAATCGCGCCCTTGGCGGCGTCACCGGCGGCGAACGCAGGGGTCGACAAAGCGGCAGCCGACAGCGTGGCGGCGGCGATCGTGGCAAAAGCAATCTTGGTCATGCGGCCTCTCGGGTTGGTTGGAACTCGCCCCATAGACGTTTTCATGGGGCTGCACAATTTCAAGAACGCCGCAGGATTGTTAACATTCTGTCGCGATCACCAGCCGCTTCAGACCTGCCCGAGCAGAAACTCGACCAGCCCGCGCACCTTGGCTTGGCGCCATTGCGGCGTCGGCGCCATCAGCCAATAGGCCTGGTCCGACGGCAGCGGATCGCCCAGTGCGACGATACGCCCTGCCGCCAGATCGGCCGCCGCCAGCGTCATCGGCACCAGCGCGTTGCCCAGCCCCGCCGCCGCCGCGTCGATCGCCAGCCCCGCGTCGGACACGGTCAGCCCGGTCGCCTGGATATCGCCGGGATGCGCGATCCGCACGCCATCGGCGGCGGCGCCGGGCGGACCGACCAGCTGCAGCATCTCGGGCGCCAGCGTCCGGCCGTGAATGCCCTCCGCCTCTGGCTCCCCCGACAGCACGATCGCGAGATCAAGGTTGGCCTGGGTAAAATCGGGCACAGCGTCGATGGCGGCGATGACGAAGCGGACGTCGCCATGCTGCGCCGCATAGGATGCCAGCCGGGCGTTGAGCCATTTCGTCGTGAAGTCGCGCGGCGCCGCGATGGTCAGCACCTTCGATCCCTGGCCGTCCTGCAGGATACGGACGCTTTCTTCGAAATTGAGGAAGCCGGCGCGCAGGGCCGGCAGCGAGCGTTCCGCCTCCGCCGTCAATTCGAGGTTGCGCGTCATGCGCTTGAACAGCACGACACCGAGCGTATCCTCGAGCGCGCGGATCTGCTGGCCGACCGCGGCCGGCGTGACGGCGAGTTCATCCGCCGCCTTGGTGAACGACAAATGCCGCGCCGCCGCATCGAAGACGCGCAAAGCGTTGAGGGGCAGATGGGTGCGCTTCATCCGGTCAGTTGACGCCGGGCTTCAGCGTCGGATGTTCAAGGGCAAAGGCCGGGATATGGACATCGAAAGCGCCGCTTTCGCCGCGCATCTCGTAATGGCCCTCCATCACGCCGGAAACCGTCGGCAGCGGGCAGCCCGAGACATAGTCGAAGGCGCAACCGGGCTCGATCAACGGCTGCTGGCCGATGACTCCGGGGCCATCGACATGATCGATGCGGCCCTCGCCATCGGTGATCGTCCAGTGGCGGGCGAGCAGCTGGACGGTCTCCAGCCCGTTGTTCTCGATGCGGACGTGATAGCTCCAGACATGGCGCGGCGCACGCGGATCGGACTGGTCGGCCATATAGCGCGGCGCGACGCGCACGGTGAT
>JANOCM010000391.1:0-5715 GCA_031412175.1 Alphaproteobacteria bacterium | reverse complement strand
TTGCTGAGGTTGGGAAACGCCTGCGCCAGCAGCGCCGCGGCGCCGGAGATGATCGGCGCCGCTTCCGACGTACCGCTGTACAGGAACGCCTGACCGGTGTTGTCGAAGCTGCGCACCTCGACGCCCAGCGCCGTCAGGTAGCTGCCGGCCTGTGAGCCGGCGCGGTTGCTGAAGCTGGCGATGGCGCCATTGGCGTCGACGGCCCCGGCGATGATCACCGTGCCCGCGCTGCCGGCGCCGGCGATGCTGCTCGCAAGCGGGTCGACCTCGCCATTGCCGTCGTTGCCGGCCGACACGACGACGACCGCCCCCGCTGCGGTGGCGCGCCCGACGGCGTTGCGCAGCGATGTCGTCGCTGCCGAACCGCCGAGCGACAGGTTGATGACCCTGGCGCCGGCACTGGCGGCAGCGTCGAAGCCCGCGGCGAGAGCGGAATTGGGATAGCCGCAGCCATCGCTCGCCGAACAGCTGCCCGGCGTATCGGCGCGCAATGCCAGCAGGGTCGCCGCTGGCGCGACGCCGTGGATGCCGCTGTTGTTGCGGCCGGCGAGCAGGATCGCCGACACTTCGGTGCCATGCCCGTCGTCGTCGCCCAGCCCGCGTGACCCGGTGAGATCGCGGCTGAGCGGCGAGATCCGCCCGGCGAATTCGACATTGCTGGCATCGACGCCGCTGTCGATGACCGCGGCGATCACCCCGGCACCGCTTGCCCCCGCCTGGTAGGCGCCGAGCGCGTTGGCAGCGACAGCGCCGTTCGATCGGCGGTATTCGGCAGTGTCGAAGCTCGACGGGGTCGGGGTCGGCACCGGCGTCGGGGTCGGGCTGGGCGTCGGTATCGTCGCCACCCCGCCGCCGCCGCCGCTGCTGCCGCCACAGCCGCCGAGCAGTGCGATCGCGGCAATCCCGCCGGCCAGCGCCAGGCGCCGCCGCATCCGCGTGCTGGCCAGGCGCGCGGGAGCCGGTGCTGTCATCGTCAAGCGCTGTTGCCCCTTTGCTCGGTTCGCGTCGCCAGACTAGCGGCGACCGGACCCGTTACAATCCCGTTTGCGGCGAGCCGCGTCGCGGCCATGGTCTTGCGGCGAGGCGCGACGATTCGCGCCGGTAACATTCGGTAAAGCTGTCGGCCACAAATACGGCTGCCGGAGCCGGGGCGCCACACGGCTTTCCCATGGCGGTGCGGGATGGCAGGCGTTGCTGCCGGGTAATTTCGGTGTTTGTCATCTAACTGTCACACAAGGCTGCGAACGAGCATCGCGACGGGTCGTATCGCGCCCGCGCCAGAACGGCAGGGGATATCCGATGAGCCTCGTGAAACGCGTGATGCCGCTGGCGCTGGGCGGTCTCATCCTGACCATCGCCGTGTCGTGCGGCAAGGAAGCAGACCCGGCCAAGCCGGCCGTCGCCGCCGCCGACATCACCGGTGCCGGCGCGACCTTCCCGGCGCCGCTCTATGGCAAATGGGGTTCAGCCTACGACACGGCGACCGGCAACTCGCTCAACTACCAGGCGATCGGATCGGGCGGTGGGCAGACGCAGATCAAGGCGCGCACCGTCGATTTCGGCGCGAGCGACGACCCGATGAAGCCCGAGGACATTGCTGCCAGCGGGCTGGTGCAGTTTCCGGCGGTGATCGGTTCGGAAGTGCTGATCGTCAACTTGCCCGGCGTCGCCAGCAACCAGCTGCGGCTGACCCCGGCACTGATCGCCGACTTGTACATGGGCAAGATCAAGCGCTGGGACGACCCGGCGATCGCTGCCATCAACCCCGGCGTCAAACTGCGGCCGATGCCGGTGACGCCGGTCTATCGTTCGGATTCGTCGGGCACCACGGCGATCTTCACCAACTACATGGCCAAGACCGCGCCGAACTGGACGCTGGGTGCCGGCAAGGCGCTCAGCTGGCCGGCCGGGCAGGGCGGCAAGGGCAATGACGGCGTCGCCGCCAATGTGAAGAACACCGTCGGCGGCATCGGCTATGTCGAGTATAACTATGCCGCCGCCAACAAGCTGACGATGACCAAGCTGGCCAATGCCGACGGCGCCTTTGTCGAGGCCAATCCGGCAACGTTCAATGCCGCCGCGACCCAGGCCGACTGGGCCGGGGCCAAGAATGGCGTTGCCAACATGCTGGCGTTGCCCGGTGCCAACACCTGGCCGATCGTCAGCGCGACCTATGTGCTGGTGCCGGCCAAACCCGCCGATCCGGCCAAGACGAAGGCTGCGCTGGAATTCTTCAATTGGGCCTTTGCCAACGGCGACGATTTGGCGAACGAACTCGGCTATGTACCACTGCCCGACGTCGCCGTGGCACAGGCCAAGGCGAGCTGGGCCGCCGTCGAAGGTGTCGGTGCGATCAAGTAACTGCAATAGAGGTCAGGTAACGGTGTCGTTCCCCGGCCTCCCTCTCAACGCGGCGCAACCATGAACCAGGCTCCTTCCCTCGCGATCGCAGGCGCGCCGGCACCAGCCGCCGCGCCGGCGTCGACACGCGGATCGGAGCGACTGTTCTCGGGTGCGGTTACCGGCGCCGGCCTGATCGTGTTTGGGCTGCTCGGTGCCATCATCCTGATGCTGGTGCTCGGCGCCTGGCCGGCGCTGACGCATTTCGGCCCGGCGTTCTTCTGGAACCCGGTGTGGGATTCGGTCGCCAACGAGTATGGCGCCGGCGTGATGATCTATGGCACGCTGGCGACATCGCTGCTGGCGCTGCTCATCGCCGTGCCGCTGGCGATGGGCGTCGCCTATGCGCTGACCGAGATCGTGCCGCAGGCGGTGCGCCGCCCGGTCGGCATCGTCATCCAGCTGCTCGCGGCCATCCCGTCGATCATCTACGGCATGTGGGGCTTTTTCGTGCTGGCGCCCTATCTCGCCCAGCACGTCGTCCTCAACGTCGCCGACGCCTTTGTCGGCGTGCCGGTGCTCGGCAAGATCTTCGACTATGGCTCGGGCAACAGCGTGTTCACCGCCGGGCTGGTGCTGGCGGTGATGATCCTGCCGCTGATCACCGCAATGTTCGTCGAAGTGCTCGGCGCGACGCCGGTGATCCTCAAGGAATCGGTCTATGGCCTCGGCGCGACGCGCTTCGAGGTCATCCGCCATGTCGCGCTGCCCTATGGCAAGCGCGCCTTCATCGGCGCCATCATGCTCGGCCTCGGCCGCGCGCTCGGCGAAACGATGGCGGTGACCTTCGTCATCGGCAACGCCACCCGGCTGTCGCCATCGATCTTTGCCCAGGGCGCGACGATTTCATCGACGATCGCCAATGAATTCAACGAAGCCGGCGGCGGGTCATTGAAGCTCGCGGCGCTGCTCGGGCTCGGCGTCACGCTCTTCGTCATCTCGTTCATCGTGCTGTCGATCTCGCGGGCGCTGGTCGGACGGCGGGTGGAGAATTGAGATGAGCGCCCGCGCCTCGCGCCGCAAGGCGGTCAACACCATTGCCGGCATCGTCGCCGGCGGCGCCGCGCTGCTGTCGCTGCTGGCGCTCGGCTCCATTTTGTGGACGCTGGTCGCGCGCGGCCTGCCGGCGCTGCAACTGTCGGTGCTGACCACCTCGATGGCGCCGACGGGCGAAAACGGCGGCCTCGCCAACGCCATCGTCGGCAGCCTGATCCAGGTTGCCATCGGGATGCTGGTGGCGACACCGATCGGCATCTTGGCCGGCACCTACCTTTCGGAATATGCCCGCGGTTCGAAGCTGGGCGATGTCACCCGCTTTGTCAGCGACATCCTGCTGTCGGCGCCGTCGATCCTCGTCGGTCTGTTCGTCTATGTGCTGCTGGTGGCAACGACGAAGACCTATTCGGCCTATGCCGGCGGCATCGCGCTCGCCGTCATCGCCATCCCGATGATCGTGCGGACGACGGAGGACATGCTGTCGCTGGTCCCCGTCGCGTTGCGTGAAGCCGCCGCCGCGCTCGGGGCGCCGAAATGGAAGGTGGTGACGCTGATCGCCTGGCGTGCCGCCCAATCGGGGATCATGACCGGCATATTGCTGGCGCTGGCGCGCGTTGCCGGCGAAACCGCGCCCTTGCTGTTCACCTCGCTCGGCAACCTCAACTGGTCGACGTCGCTCGGCCAGCCGATGGCGAGCCTGCCGCTGGCCATTTATCAATATGCCGGCAGCCCCTATGATGACCTCGTCCAGCTCGCCTGGGCCGGGGCGCTGCTGATCACGCTCGGCGTGTTGGTCATCAATATCATCGCGCAGCTGGCCCTCGGCCGGAAACGCTAGGAGAGCCGGTATGGCCGACAGCCCGCAGACCGCCTCGCTCGCCGATGTCGTGGGGCGCCACGACACGATGGACGGATCAAAGCCGTATATCGTCACGCGCGACCTGAATTTCTTTTACGGCGAAAGCCAGGCGCTGAAATCGATCAACCTCGATTTCCCCGAACGCCGCGTCACCGCGTTGATCGGGCCGTCGGGGTGCGGGAAATCGACGTTGCTGCGCGTCATCAACCGCATGTACAGCCTCTACCCGGGCCAGCGCGCCACCGGCGAAGTGCTGATGGGCGGCGTCAATCTGATCGATCCCAAGGTCGATCCAACCGAGTTGCGCGCGCGCATCGGCATGGTGTTCCAGAAGCCGACGCCGTTCCCGATGTCGATCTATGAAAACATCGCCTTTGGCCTGCGCCTGCACGAGCGGCTGTCGAAATCGGCAATGGACGAGCGTGTCGAATGGAGCCTGCGCAAGGCGGCGATCTGGGAAGAAACCAAGGACCGGCTGAACACTTCGGCGCTCGGCATGTCGGGCGGCCAGCAGCAGCGGCTGTGCATCGCCCGCACCATCGCCATCCGCCCGCAGGTGCTGCTGTTCGACGAACCGACCTCGGCGCTCGATCCGATCTCGACGGCCAAGGTCGAGGAACTGATCGCCGAGCTGCGCGCCGAATTCACCATATTGATCGTTACCCATTCGATGCAGCAGGCAGCGCGCTGTTCGGACCAGACGGCGTTCATGTATCTCGGCCAGGTCGTCGAAGCCGGCGCGACGGCGCAGATCTTCACCAATCCGCGCGAGCAGAAGACCCGCGAATATGTCACCGGGCGCTTCGGTTGACCGGCCGGCAGCGCAGGGGTGCCCCATCATGACTGATCTGCCGGCCCATACCCTGACGTCGTATGACGAGGATCTCGATCGGCTGCGCGGGCTGATCGTGCGCATGGGCCGGCTGTGCGAGGCGCAGATCGTCGCCGCCGTCGATGCCCTCGCCCGCCACGATGCCGATGCGGCGCTGCGCGTGGTCGCCGGGGATGCCGAGATCGATGCGCTCGATGCCGAAACCGAACGCTTTGCGATCCTGACGATCGCGCTCAGGGCGCCGGTGGCCAGCGATCTCAGGGAAATCGTCGCTGCGCTGAAAACCAGCGCGCTCCTCGAACGCGTCGGCGACTATGCCAAGAACATCGCCAAGCGCGCGACGGTGCTGGCGCAGGGGGCGCCGCTCGAACCGATGGTGCTCGTGCCCGAAATGGCGCGGATGGTGGCGCAGATGATCTCGAGCGCCATCGATGCGTTCGTGGCGCGCGACGCCAGGCTGGCGGCGGCGGTGGCGGATCGCGACCAGCTCGTCGACGATTTCTACACCAGCCTGTTCCGCTCGCTGCTGACCTTCATGATGGAAAATCCGCAGCGCATCACCCAATCGGCGCATCTGCTGTTCATCGCCAAGAATCTGGAACGCATCGGCGACCATGCCACCAACATC
>JANOCM010000390.1:0-1628 GCA_031412175.1 Alphaproteobacteria bacterium | reverse complement strand
GCGACGACATGGGCAAAGCGCAGGAACCAGCTGAACCAGTTGCCGCCGCTGGTGGCGATGGCGCCGTGGTGGAAGACGACGACGACGAGGATCAGCAGGGTCAGCCCCAGCATCAGCGCACGGTTGAGATTGCCCAAGATGTTCGCCATGTCGTCACAGACCCCTGAATGTATTGCGCCTGCTATAGGCGACTCACACTGTCCTGTTAAGCGGGTTCCTCAACCTTTGCCCATCAGCGACAGCACTTCCTTGCGGCTGCGGTCGTCCTCGCGGAACACCCCCATCATGCGGCTGGTCGTCATCGTCACCCCGGCGGTCATCACGCCGCGCGCCGACATGCAGGCGTGGGTCGCCTCGATCACCACGGCGACACCGACCGGATCGAGATGCTTCTGGATGCAATCGGCGACTTCCGCCGTCAGCCGTTCCTGGACCTGTAGGCGCTTGGCATAGCCCTGCAGCACGCGCGCCAGCTTCGAAATACCGACGACGCGCTTTTTGGGCAGATAGGCGATGTGCGCCTTGCCGATGATCGGCGCCATATGGTGCTCGCAATGCGACTGGAACGGGATGTCGCGCAGGATGACGATCTCGTCATAGCCGCCGACTTCGCCAAAGGTTTTCGACAGATGCAGCCCGGGGTCTTCCTGGTAGCCGCGGAAATACTCGCGATAGGCGCGCGTCACCCGCCCCGGCGTCTCGAGCAGGCCCTCGCGGTCGGGGTCGTCCCCGGCCCAGCGGATCAGCGTGCGGACGGCGTCCTCGGCGTCGGTTTGCGGAATCGGCTCGACATGCGGCGCCGGGTGGCCGCTGCCGTAATCGTCATCGTCCATGTCTGTTGCTCCCCGGAATTTCGGCGCGGCGCTGCGGCCGTTGCCGTCCAAGACAGGATCATGGGCCATCGGCGCAATCGTGCAAGTGTCGCAGGGGTAGTGGGCAGCCAGTCGAACGTGTCACCCCGGCGTAGGCCGGGGCCCATACACCATGAACTCGGCCGCACCGCGGTCCGCACGTATCGACGATGGTGGTGTATGGGCCCCGGCCTGCGCCGGGATGACAGACGGAGATCAGCCGGCGTTCTTCGCCCGCGAAGCCTTCTTGCGCTCGTTGGGGTCGAGATGGATCTTGCGCAGCCGGATGAAGTTCGGCGTCACCTCGACCAGTTCGTCCTCGTCGATATAGGCGATCGCCTGTTCCAGCGTCAGCCGCTTTGGCGGGCTCAGCTGGATGGCGTCGTCCTTGCCGCTGGCGCGGAAGTTGGTCAGCGCCTTTGATTTCAGCGGGTTGACTTCAAGATCTTCGTCACGCGCATTCTCGCCGATGACCATGCCCTGGTAGACGGCTTCGCCAGGCTCGATCATCAGCGTGCCGCGTGGCTGCAGGTAACCGAGCGCATAGCCGACCGCCTCGCCGGTCTCGGTGGAGATCAGCACGCCGTTGCCGCGGCCCGAAACGCTGCCCTTGTAAGGGCCATACTTCTCGAACAACCGGTTCATGATGCCGGTGCCGCGCGTGTCCGACAGGAACTCGCCGTGATAGCCGATGAGGCCGCGGGCGGGCGCCGAGAAGGTCAACCGGGTCTTGCCGCCGCCCGATGGGCGCATGTCGGTCATCTCGGCCTTGCGGCC
>JANOCM010000389.1:0-1758 GCA_031412175.1 Alphaproteobacteria bacterium | reverse complement strand
CGCGGAAAAACAGCCGAAACGGTAAACTTCGTCAACTTCCAGACCCTACAGCGGTGCTAGATCAGCCCCGCCAGCGGGCTCGACGGATCGGCATAGCGGCGCTTTGCCATGCGCCCGGCGCGATAGGCCAGCCGGCCGCTTTCGATCGCGAGCTTCATCGCCTGCGCCATCAGCACCGGGTCCTTGGCTTCGGCGATCGCGGTGTTCATCAGCACGCCGGCGCAACCCAATTCCATCGCCGCCGCCGCGTCCGACGCGGTGCCGACGCCGGCATCGACCAACACCGGCACTTTTGCCCCCTCGATGATCATGCGGATCGTTACCGGGTTCTGGATGCCGAGGCCTGAACCGATCAGCGACCCCAAGGGCATGATCGCGCAGGCGCCAAGATCCTCGAGCTTTTTCGCGGCGATCGGATCGTCGGCGCAATAGACCATGACGTCGAAGCCGTCCTTGACGAGGATTTCGGTCGCCCGCAGCGTTTCGGCCATGTCAGGGTAAAGCGTCCGCGCTTCGCCGAGCACTTCCAACTTGACGAGGTTCCAGCCGCCGGCTTCGCGCGCCAGCCGCAGCGTGCGCACCGCGTCGTCGCCGGTAAAGCAGCCGGCGGTGTTGGGCAGATAGGTGAAGCGCTTGGGGTCGATGAAGTCGGTCAGCATCGGCTGGCCCTTGTCGGTCACATTAACCCGGCGGACGGCAACGGTGACGATCTCGGCGCCCGAAGCCTCGAGCGCCGCGGCGTTCTGGGCGAAATCCTTGTACTTGCCGGTGCCGACGATCAGCCGTGATGTGAACTTGCGACCCGCCACCTCCCAGCCATCATCCTGGCCGCCGCCGACGAAATGCACGATCTCGAGCCGGTCGCCCTCGCCGAGCGCGACGTCGCCGAACGTCGATCGCGGCACGATCTCGAGATTGCGCTCCACCGCCACCTTGGCCGCATCGAGCTCCAATTGCCCGAGCAACCCCGCGATGCTGGTGCCGTCGGCGAGGCGGCGCGGTTCGCCGTTGAGTGTGACGTTGATCATGCCCTGCATATGGCGCGTGGCACCCGCCCACGAAAGAGGCATCTTCTCCCCCTCCCTGAAAGGGAGGGGAGCAGAGTGGCGCCTGCGGAAAACGCTGCCTATAGTTGCCCCATGTCGGCAAATCTCGTCCTCGTCCTCAATGGCCCCAATCTCAACCTGCTTGGGAGCCGCGAGCCGGAAATCTACGGCCATGACACGCTCGACACCATCGCGGTGATGCTCGAGGACCAGGCAACGGCGCTCGGCCTTGAAATCGACCTCCGTCAGTCGAACCACGAAGGCCATCTCGTCGACTGGCTGCACGAGGCCGGGTCGCGGCGGGTGTGCGCCGTCATTCTCAACGCCGGCGCGCTGACGCATACGTCGATCGCGCTGCACGATGCGGTTAAGGCGATCCCGGTGCCGGTGATCGAGGTCCACCTGTCCAACCCGCACGCCCGCGACCCGTTTCGCCACCACAGCTATATCAGCAGCGTCGCGCGCGGCACGATTTGTGGCTTCGGGCCGCAATCCTATGCGCTGGCGCTGGACGCGGCGGCACGGTTGCGGCAATGACGACAGCCTACGGGGTGCAGAACAAGGAATAATCATGCCAGAGGGCAGTGGAATTCAGGTGGATACCGCGCTGGTGCGCGAGCTCGCCGAATTGCTCGAATCGAGCCACCTGACCGAAATCGAGGTCAAGGACGGCGATCGCACCATCCGCGTCGCGCGCACCGCCGCCGTGGTG
>JANOCM010000388.1:0-1501 GCA_031412175.1 Alphaproteobacteria bacterium | reverse complement strand
CATCGTGCTGGCCGGCAAGGGCGGCAAGGAACGGCTGGTGCCGATCGGCGCGCGCGCCGAAGTCGCGGTGGCAGCGCACGCCGCGCTGGTGCCGGTCGATGTGAAGTTCCTGTTTCCGTCGCGCGGCGGCAAGCATCTCACCCGGCTACGGCTTTACCAGCTGGTCAAGGACCTCGCCGTCGCTGCGGGAATTCCGCCGGACCGCGTCTCACCGCACGTGCTGCGCCACGCCTTTGCGACGCATCTGCTCGAAGGTGGCGCCGATCTGCGCACGCTGCAGACGTTGCTCGGCCATGCCGACATCGCGACGACGCAGATCTATACCCATGTCGCATCGCGGGCGCTGGTCGAGCTGGTCAACGCGCGCCATCCGCTGGCGGACAGCAAACCAACTCGTCATCCCGGCGAAGGCCGGGACCCATAAACCACAAACGATGGCACCGTGAGCCCGCGTGCCGGCAAGATCGTGGTTTATGGGTCCCGGCCTTCGCCGGGATGACGGGCCGAACTAGATGCGGCAGCCCTTGGCCCGCGCCGTGCCCTTCAGATAGGCGCGGCGCACCGATCCGGCATAGATCGCCGCCTTGGCATATTTGTCGCGTGCCTCGGCGCCCGAGATACGGCGGATCAGGCCGGTGAACGGGATGATGCTGCCGGCGGCCGATTCGCCCAGCCCCAGCGCGACCTCGGCGGGGGTCTTGTCCTGCTTCTGGGTTTGCGGGGAATCGACATCGGGGCCGAGCACATTGGTCAGTCGGCCGACCGCGGCCTTGTATTGGGCACAGGTGCTGATGCCCTTCAGCGAATACGGCGCTGCCATGATGCGTTCAATCTCGGGCGCCACCTTCGGCTTGATGATGTTGAGGTCCTTCAGCGGCTTTTCGCCGATATTCTCCATCGTGTCGCCGACCTTGTCGATGTCGCTTCTGGGCTTTTCGGCGGGCGGGGTCTGGGCGATCGCCGGTGCGATGATGGCAAAGCAGGCTGCCAGCCCCAGGATGCGAAACGTCGTGGCCATCTGCGAAAATCTCCGTATCGATTGCGGCAAGAATAATTTGCGACCGCATCCGGCGCAAACCTGCGGCGATCATAACGCGCGGCAAACAAACCCGCTCCCCATTTCGCGGCCCTTGCTCCCGGGCCGGCGCCGGACTATATGGCCGTCATCTCTACATGGGTAACCGCATGGAGGTCGGCCGGGAACGCTCCCGTCCGCCGCTATCGGTGCTTGCAGGAACCGAATTGACCGACACCGCCACTCTCGACGCGACGCTGAACGCCATCATCGCCCCGGTCGTCACCGACCTGGGCTTTGATCTGGTGCGCATCCAGCTGTCGGGAAAGCCCGGCGACCGGACGCTGCAGGTGATGGCCGAGGATCGCGCCACAGGCCAGCTGACGCTCGACCAGTGCGCCGAAATCAGCCGCGCGCTCGACCTGCCGCTCGAGGAAGCCGATCCGATCGACGGCGAATATGCGCTGGAAGTGTCGTCGCCCGGCA
>JANOCM010000387.1:0-3739 GCA_031412175.1 Alphaproteobacteria bacterium | reverse complement strand
CGTCAACATCGGCGCGCGCGTCGGCAAGGGCACGATGGTCGACACCTGGACGACGGTGGGCAGCTGCGCGCAGATCGGCGAGAATGTCCATCTGTCGGGCGGCGTCGGCATCGGCGGCGTGCTCGAACCGCTGCAGGCCGGCCCGGTGATCATCGGCGATGGCGCCTTCATCGGCGCGCGCGCCGAAGTCGCCGAGGGTGTCGAAGTCGGCGAAGGTGCCGTGCTGTCGATGGGAGTCTATCTCGGCGCGTCAACGAAGATCATCGATCGCGCCACCGGCGAGGTCCATATGGGCAAGGTGCCGCCTTATGCCGTTGTCGTGTCGGGCACCATGCCCGGCAAGCCGCTGCCCGACGGGTCCCCCGGCCCCGGCCTCTATTGCGCCGTCATCGTCAAGACCGTCGACGCGCGGACGCGCAGCAAAACCGGCATCAACGAACTGCTGCGCGACTGAACCGCGCGGTGGTGCAGGACAAAGATTGACTGTTTGTAACAATCCTTGAATATCATTGACGCATTCGGGGGGGGGACAACATGCGGACATTGATCGGCCTTGTGGCAGTTTGCGCGGCCTTGGGGAGCGCGTCTTCGACCGCCGCCGCCGAAGCGACCTATCGCTTTTCGGGTACGATCAACCAGCTGGGGTCGCCGACTGACACGCCGGAATGGCAGTTTGCGTTCGGCCAGCGCTTTACCGGCATCCTTGTCTATGACGCCGACCGGATCGAATCATCGTTCGATTTCATCAACACGCCGGGCTGGCGATTGACCGCCTATCGCAGTCCGCTGGTGTCTTTGCGCTATAGCGTCGAACTGCCGACCGGCGTTTATCGGTATGATGTGCCGACCCAGAACCTGACCGAAAGCGCCTCGCAGCTCGTCGCGGTCGGCCAGGGCACCGACGGCTGGAACGGTATCGATGTCCGGACCCAGAATTATCCGGTGGGCTGGACGAGCAACCCGCCGTCGGTGGCGGTGCCGCCATCGGCCTATATCGGCGCGCTCAACCCGCATTCGGCGTTCCTGTCAATGAACGCCTTCGGCGTCACCGGCCTCGTCCCGGCCGAAGGTGCCGATATCGACCTGCTGGCGCTTTATGCCGTTACCGGCGGGTTTTTCAGCGCCCGGTTCTCGAATTCCTATCTGTGGGAAACCGGCATGGAACGTGTCGACGGCGTGTTCGGCGGGCAGCTCGACAGCTTCGAGCGGGTGGTGACCGCCGTGCCCGAAGCGTCGACCTGGGCGATGTCCATTTCCGGTTTTGGGCTTTCGGGCCTGATGCTGCGCCGCCGGCGCACAGTCGCGCCAACCCTAGCGTGCTGAGCGCCACCGCATAGATGCCCGCGGTGCGGCGCCAACCGGCTGCCGCACCAACGGGACCGCTTGCAAATGCACCGGCCATGCTGGCAATAAAGCGCAGGGCGCGGGGGCGATCGACTTGTTCTTGATGATATTGGCTGGGCTGCTGGCGACCGACCTCGCGACGCCGCCCGCGTTCGTTCCGGCCGGTACCGCGATCGAAATCAGGGTCGACCAGGCGCTGTCATCGCAAACAGCGGTCCGTGGCGACCGCTTTCCGATCTCGGTGGTCAACCCGGTCATCGTCGACGGCGCCGTCGTCGTGCCCGCCGGCGCCACCGGCATCGGCGAGGTCGTCCATGCCGCCGGCAAGGGCTTTGGCGGGCGCGCCGGCGAGCTGATCGTCGCGGCACGCTATGTCGACATTCCGGGGGGACGCCTGCTGCTGCGCGGCTTTCGCATCAACCGCGCCGGTGCCAACAACGCTGCCGAAGCGATCGGTGCGACGATCGTCGTGCCGCTCGCCGGGCTCGTGGTGACCGGATCGAGCGCGCAGATCGCGCAGGGCCAGACGGCCCTGGCCAAGACACAGGCGGATTTTCCGGCGCGGTCGCCATCCGCGGCACCGCCTGAACCGATAGAAAACCAAGAAGGGGGAGCAAGATGAGCAAAATGATGAAGACCGGCCGGGTGGCGCTGGTGCTGGCCGCCATGGCGGCGATGCCGGCCCTGGCCGCGCCCGCCACCAAGGGGCTGCCGACCCCGGCGACCCTGCCGCCACCGCCGGCGGGCCAGGGGCAGATCATATTCTGGCGTTCCGGCACCATGGTCGGCGGCGCGATCGGCTGCGGCGTCAATATCGGTACGGAACGCATCAGCGCGCTCGGCGCCGGCCATTATTTCATCCTGAACCTGGCGCCCGGCGCTTATGAATTCAACGCCAAGAGCGAAGCCAAGGACGTGCTCAACATCGAAGTCGAGCCCGGCGAGGTCGAATTCGTCAAATGCACGATCCGCATGGGCATGATGGTCGGCCGGCCCAATTTGTCGCCGTCGACGGTCGAAGAGTTCGGCACCAAGCGCGACGGGCTGAAATATGTCGACGGCGACGATGTCGGACCCAAGGTGCTGGCCGATCCCGCCGCTGTCGCACCGGCGAGCTGACGCCGCGCTGCGTGTCGAAGCACGCGACCTCGTGGGTTGCGTGCTCGGACGACGTATTGCCGCTTGCCCCGTGCCGGGCTTTGCCGCCACATTGCCGAAAAGACTTCGAGGGGATCGTCACTTGCGCCATCTGTACTGCGCCGCGCTGGTCGCGGCTGCGCTGTCCATGCCCGGCCAAGCCGCCGAGCGGCCGGGGGAGCCGGCGTTTCGCGCGCTCTACAAGGAGCTTGTCGAGACCAATACCACCCACAGCATCGGCGATTGCACGCTGGCGTCGCGGCGGATGGCGGCGCGGCTCAAAGCAGCGGGCTTTGCCGATAGCGATCTCAACGTTTTCGTTCCCGATAACCTGCCGCTCGACGGCGGGCTGATCGCCACCTTTGCCGGCAGCGATCCGAAACTCGGTGCGGTGATGCTGCTCGCCCATCTCGATGTCGTCGAGGCCAGGCGCGAGGACTGGACGCGCGACCCGTTCACGCTCGTCGAGGAAGGCGGCTATTTCTATGCCCGCGGCAGCGCCGACGACAAGGCGCAGGCGGCGATCTGGACCGACACGCTGGTCCGCCTGAAAGCCGCCGGGGCGAAGCCGAAGCGCACGATCAAGCTGGTGCTCAGCTGCGGCGAGGAATCGATGCCGCGGATCAACAACATCCGCTGGCTGATTGAAAAGCACCCCGACTGGTTGAAGGCCGACTTCGCGCTCAACGAAGGCGGTGGCGGTTCGCTCAAGCCCGATGGGACGCCACTGGCGCTCAGCTTCCAGGCCGGCGAGAAGGTCACGCAGAATTTCCGCATCGAGGCCACCAACCCCGGCGGCCATTCGAGCGTGCCGCGCCCCGACAATGCCATCTATGCGCTGGCGACGGCGCTGACCCGCGTCGGCGGCTACGAATTCCCGATCCGGTTCAACGACGTGACGCGCGGCACCTTTTCGGCGCTCGGCAAGATGACGCCGGGGCCGATGGGCGAAGCGATGCTCAAGCTGGTCGCCAATCCCGACGATGCCGCCGCCAACGCCGTGGTGTCGAAAGATCCGCGCTTTCATTCGCTGCTGCGCACCACCTGTGTCGCAACGCAGATCCAGGGCGGCCATGCGATCAACGCGCTGCCGCAGCGCGCGACCGCCGAGGTCAATTGCCGGATGTTCCCGACCGACAGCCCGGCCGATGTCGAGGCGCAGTTGCGCACAGCGATCGGCGATGCGGCGGCAACGATCAAGCCGATCCCGCCGGTCAACCCGGTCAATACGCCGCCGCCGCTGAAGGGTGAAGTCTAT
>JANOCM010000386.1:0-7212 GCA_031412175.1 Alphaproteobacteria bacterium | reverse complement strand
CCCGCGCCGCCTCGGCGATGATCCGCGGCAGCGCCTGGCCCGATGTTTCATGCAGGAACATCGTCGTCTGCACCCAATCGAAATGGCCGTCCGGCCAGCGCGACAGGTCTTCGCCATTGGCCTGGACGAAGGCGATATTGTCGGCGCCCAGCGACCGCGCGCGGGCATGGCCGTAGCGCAGCACCGGCGCCGCCGTGTCGATGGCGATGACTTCGGCGTGCGGATAGGCCTGCGCCATCGGCACGGCGCTGTGGCCGACGGTGACGCCGATGTCGAGAATCCGCTTCGGCTGCCAGCCGGGCCGGGTGTCCTTGGCCCATTTGGCGATCGCCTGGCCGCCGCCATCCGACAGCGCCCCCATGCCGCCGCCGGTGGTGACGAAGATGCCGCAATCGTAATTGGCGCCCGCCGAGACGTCGCCCGGGCGCTCCTCGCCGAAATAGCTGCCGGGCATGCAATGCGTGTCGACCGCGCGCTGGTAGCGCGGGATGGCGATGGCAGGATCGAGCTCGAGCCCGTCGCCATTGCCGCTGGCGGCGCGGGCGCGCGCATCGAGATCGTCGAGCTGGCGCAGCACGATGCTCCGCCCGTTCTGCTGGCGCATCTCCATGTTGTTACGCTTCAGCGCCGACCAGAAGCGGTGATAGGGGTCGGCGTTCATCGCCCGCCGCACCTCGAAGCGATCGGCCGGCTCGCGCCCCTGCTCGGCGACGAATTTCGGCCGCGCGCGCTTTTCCCACGCCAGCTTGTTTCCGGGGCCCAAAGTGCCGGCGACATGCTTGTTGAGATTGGCGAGGAAGTTGAAGCGCGCCCGCTCGTCGTGCGTCGCCCGCGGGAACACGCCATGGGTGCCGACCATCGAATAGGGCGGCGGAATATCGTCATGAATCGCCATGATGGTCCTCAGATCAGCCCGGCTGCGCTCAACCGCGAGATTACCGCGTCCTGGACGCGCTTGAAATGGTCGCGATCGGGAATGGTGCCATCGCCCAGCGCATCAGCGGGCTGGACGCTGCCGGCATAGGCGGCGGCGAACAGCTCCAGCCGCTGGCGCGACAGGTAATTCGTCATGCCGGGCTTGCGGCGCGCCCGGCGCAGGCCGTCGATATCGATGTCGGCGAACGCCGTAAAGGTTTCGCCGCTGTTCGATTCGGCGAGCACATTACCCTTCCAGTCAACGACCGCCGAATTGCCGTCGGCCGACGCCAGCGGCATCGCGGTGCCGCTGATGCCGGCGGTGTTGGCGGAAACGACATAGGCTAGGTTTTCGAAGGCGCGCGCCCGCCGCGCCAGTTGCTTGTGGGTTAGCGCCGGTGATCCGATCTCCGACGAGCTGTGGACGAAAACCTCGGCGCCGCGCAGCGCCTGGGCGCGGGCGATCTCGGGATAGAGGATTTCCTCCGAAGCGATCGCCGCCAGCCGGCCGATTTCGGTATCGGCAACCGGGAACACGCCATCGAGGCCATAGATATCGAGATATTTCGACCAGACATCGTGCGGCGTCGGCGCATACATCGAATTCAGCCGGCGATAGCGCAGCACGACATCGCCCGACGGCGCGACGACGAAACTCGCCTGGAAATACAGGCCCGGGAAATGCGCGTCGGTTTCATAGGCGTTGCCGGCGATGAACAGCCCGAGCCGCTGCGCCACCGCGCCCAGCGCTGCATATTCGGGGCCGTCGGGCGCAATCGCCGCCTTTGTCGCAAACTCCGGGATGCCGATCCGCCCCGGATAGGAGGTGAACAGATATTCGGGCAGCACCGCGAGCTTGAGCGGGCTGCCGCCATATTGTTCGATGAACACCTTGGCCTGCAGGATCTGCGCCGCAACCGTGTCGATGTGCGCCACCATCGCCGCCTGCGTTTCGGCGCGATCGGCGAGCGCTTCGACCGACCGCGCGGTCAGCTGCATCGCGACGGCGGCGTAAAGGTCTGTCATGCGCGGTCTCCGCCGAACACAGGATAGCGCCCCAAGGTCAGCGGCAGCAGCCCGCCGAGCGCGAACAGCCCGATCGCCACCGCCAGCATCGCATCGTAATTGCCGGTCACGTCGCGCACCCGCGCATAGATCGCCGGCGATATCGCCGAACCCAGCCCGAACGGCATGTAGAGCAGCCCATAGACCTTGCCGTAATGCGCCATGCCGAAATAGCGCCCGGCGAGATAGGCGATCAGGTCGCTTTCCGCTCCCGCCGCAAAGCCGAGCAGCAGCGCGCCGGTCATCAGCTGGCCCAGCGTGCCGGTGCTGCCCATCAGCAGCCAGCAGGCCAGCGCGGGCCCAAGCAGGATCGGCACCAGCACCGCCGGCGCCCAGAAGCGATCGAACAGCAGCCCGGTGATGACGCGGCCGGCAAGGATGCCCAGCGCCATCACGCTCATTACCGTCGCCCCTTGCGCCGGCGTGAAGCCGTGCAGCCCGGCGATCTGGATCATGTTGATGAAGACCCCGCCATAGGCCAGCGCGACGACGGCGATCGACACCCAGATCACCCAGAAGCGATAGCCGCGGATGGCCTCGCCGGCGGTCATCCCGGTCAAATTGCCGGCGGCGTCGCTGATCCCCGGCGGCCGTTCATCGACGCGCGGTTCGCGAAACAGCCACAGCGCCAGCGGCGTCGCCACCAGTAGCGGCAGCAGCGCCAGCGTCGGAAAGGCGCCGCGCCAGCCGCTGCCGACGAGCTTCCCGGCGATGGCAGCCTGTGCGATCTGCGGCACCAGGATTCCGGCCAGCGAGGTGCCGAGCAGCATGATGCCGAGCGCCAGGCCGCGGTTTTTCACGAACCACATGTTGACCGCGCGGCTCCACGTCACCGGTGTCGAGCCGATGCCGACGATGCCGACCAGCGCCCACAGCCCGTACCACGCCGGTTTCGACGGCGGCATGACCGCGAACAACGAAAACGTCGCGGCAAAGGCCAACAGCGAGCCGATGGCAACCGGCCGCACCCCCCATTTGTCGGCCGCCGCGCCATAGACCGGCGCCAGCAGCGACGCGATGATGCCGAACACGGTGATGCCGAGGCTGATCTCGAGGAACGACCAGCCGAGCTCGGCGTGCATCGGGCCGATGACCGCGGGCAGCACGTTGAACGGGATCGGCGACGCGCCGCAGCCGACGCCGATCATCGCGGCGAAGAGAACCGGCGAGCCCTTGCGGAATTCGGACACTAGATCCCTCTCCCTTCAGGGGAGAGGGCGACTCGCGCAGCGAGCGGGGAGAGGGGCTGGGCGTTCATCAGTGGTCGTTCAACTCACGCAAGGGGCATGGGCAAAGCCCATGCCGACGTCGGACGGGTTCGGCCGGAGTGTCCGGCCGCCCCGCCGTCCGGGCTTGCGCGAGTCTGTTTGCAGCTTCGCTGCGCACAGCCGCGCTGCGCCTAAAACACCCGCTTCGCCCTCACCTGCCACGTCCGCGGCGGCGACAGATAATTGAAATTCACCAGGCTCGACTGGACGAACGCCTTGTCGAAACAATTCTCGCACTCCACGCTCAGCGTCCAGTTATTGTCGTCGGTCCGCATGGTCAGCGCCGCGCCGACCTGCCAGAACGCCTTGGTCAGCGACCCCGCGATGAAATCGCCGCTGAACGGGTTCGACGGGAAGACGGTGCCGCTGGGGGCGGTGATGCTGCCGGTGTAGATGGTGCCGTTGGCGGTGCCGGTTTCCAGGCTCGACCGGTACAGCGCGTTGACCGACGGCGTCAGGATGATCCCCGCCGCCGGGATCGGGAAGTCATAGGATCCGCCGAACGCGATGCTGAATTCCGGCGTCCGCACCGGCGTCGCGATATTGCCGTTCGAATCGATGATGCCGGCAGCGCAATCGGGAGCATTGTTGGCGCCGGTCGGGCCGAGCGGTACCCGGCCGGCGGCCAGCTGGGCGCGGCAATCGATCTGCTGCTGGCGCACCGCCTTCACGCCATAGCGGTTCGGCAACAGCGTATCGCTGACCTTGTACTTGTCGTCCTGGTAGCCGAGGTTGGCATAAAGGTTGAGCCCGCGCACCGGCACCGCGGTGACCTCGAGCTCGATCCCCTTGTTCTGATAATCGGCGAAATTCTGGGTGATGAAGGTCGCGGCGCCGCTGACCGGGTCGATGAACGCCGACGGCGTCTGCAGATTCTTGGTATCGAGCCAGAAGCCGGTCAGGTTGACGCGCAGCCGTTTGTCGAACCATTCGGTCTTGGCGCCGACCTCATAGCTCCAGACTTTTTCCGGATCGAACGGCAGCAGCGTGTTGGGCGCCGAGCCGCGCGCGTTCCAGCCGCCCGATTTGAAGCCATTGGTGGCGCTGGCAAAGACCAGCACATCGGTGTTGGGCTGGTAATTGACGGCAAAGCGCGGCGTCCATTGCTTGGTGCGCTGTTCGGTCGGGATCGCCAGCGTACCGCCGGGCAGGGCAACGACGAGATGGTTGGTATTGAGGCAGCTCGCCGCAGGGTTGACCTGGCAGCGGGCGCGATTGTCGAAGATCGTGATCGTCTTCTTCTCGTCGGTGTAGCGGACGCCGGCGGTCAATTTGATCTGCTCGGTGACATTGGCGTCGACCTGCAGATAGCCGGCATAGGCATCGGTCTTGTTGATGAGCGTGCGATCGGCGAGCACCGCCGGGAAACCGACCGGGCCGGGAATCCCGAGGATCGGGCCGAGGTTGAGGACATCGGCGAAATCGGTGCGGTTGTCCTCGTGGAAATAGAAAAAGCCGCCGACATAATCGAGGAAGCCACCGAACAGGCTGCCGGTCAGCTTGATTTCCTGGGTGAACTGCTTGTGCGAGCCGTCGTTGAGGATATCGAAGCCGCCCGACGGATAGCCGCGCACCGGCGTTTCGGGCACCGCGACATTGGGCAGGCCGCGGCCATCGGCGAAATCGAGCAGATATTGCTGGGTCAGGTTGATATGGCCGGTGATGACGTTGAGGGTGAAATTCTCCCCCGACCATTCGAGGTTCGACGTGTACATCGTCGTGTCGACTTCGTTGCCGAGGCCGTAGCTCGCTTTGCGGCCGGTGACGCCAAGCCCGACGAACGGGCTGGTCGTGCCGGCGGGATAGCTCTTCACCAACCCAGTGGTGGCGAAGCGGCCGTCGCAATTGGCCGGGTTGCGCGGATCACAGCTGTAATTGATCAGATTCTCGCCGTCGTTGCGCATGTATGACGCCGCGACATTCCATGTCAGATTGTCACTGAACTTGAATTGCACGGCACCGCGGATGCCGGCAAGATCGCTGTCGTTGAGCTTTTCGCCCGTCGTCGTGTTGCGCACATAGCCATCGTCGTTCTGGTAATAGCCCGACAGCTTGACCTGGATGAAGCTGCTCAGCGGCAGGTCGATCGAGCCGCGGATCAGGCGCTTGTCATAGGCGCCATAGGCTGCCTCCAGAAAGCCGCCGAGCTTGTCCGACGGTTTCTTCAGGATGACGTTGACGGCGCCGCCGGTGGTGTTGCGGCCGAACAGCGTACCCTGCGGTCCGCGCAGCACCTCGATGCGGTCGATGTCGAAAAAGGCGAAATTGTTGCCGTTCTGCCGCGACATATAGATGTCGTCGACATAGGTGCCGACCGGTGGATCGAAGGTCGCGATCGTTTCGGTATTGCCGAGGCCGCGGATATAATAGGCGTTGGCCGAACCGAGCCCGGTGTTGTTCGATCCGAACAGATTGGGGACATACTGGATCAGCTGCAGCGGCGTCGAAATCCCGCGTGCCGACAGCAGGTCGGCCGAAAAGGCGCTGACCGCGATCGGCACGGTCTGCACCGATTCACTGCGCCGCTGCGCGGTGACGACGATGTCGGCGAGCTGCGAGCCGTCATCCGGTGCCACAGCGGCGGCGGCATCGGCGGTGGCCGTCTGGGCGAATGCTGCCGATCCCAGCACCGTTGCCGCCAGCAGCGCCGCGCGAAGCCCGTGTCCCAGCGCCGAATAACTGTGCGTCATCACCCGTCTCCCTACGGTTGTGGCGTACCGGAGGCGTCCGTGCGTTGCGACCCCCCCACCCGCATAATGTTGCCGGGTTTTCGCGCCATTGCAACACAGTTGTCCGGACAAATTTTTGACAGCTGCGTCGGGCCGGGCGATAGTCGCGTTTCGGCAGGAATAGCGAGGGTGCGCGGTGGACAACAACAGCCCGGAGGCACCGGCGCGGCCGGCCTATCTGCTCGTCACCGCGCGCGTCAGCGATGGCGCCAGAATGGCCGCCTACGCCGGGGCGCTCGCCGCCAGCGGCCTCTATGCCCGCCACGGCGGCTATTACCTGTTCATCGGCAAGGCGGCGCGGCCGCTCGAGGATTGGCCCGAGGGCACCAGCATCGTCTGCGCGCATTTCCCGTCGCGCGCCGCCGCCGAAGCCTTCTGGTTCGATGCGCAATATCAGGACGAGGTGAAACCGCTGCGCGTCGGCGCGGGTGAATTCCACGTCGCCATTTTCGAAGGCCAGTGATGGTCTATCCGACGCTCGTCTATCTCCACCTGCTGCTGTTCGTGCTGTGGCTCGGCGGCGATCTCGGCGTTTTCGTCCTCGGCCAACATTTCCGCCGCCGCAGCTATTCGTTGCCCGAACGGCTGACGCTGCTCAAACTGCTCGTCGCCATCGACATGGGGCCGCGATCGGCCTGGGCGCTGATGGTGCCGATGTCACTGACCTTGCTGTTCGCCGGCGGCTGGTGGCCGGGGCTGGCGCCCGTTGCCGTTGCCGCGGCTTGGGCCATCGGGCTGGCCTGGCTGTGGCTGGTCTGGGATGCCCATGCGCATGACATGACCCCGCGCGCCGCGCGCGACCGCGCCATCGAAGGTTGGCTGCGCTATGCGCTGGCGGCCTTCTACCTCGGGCTCGGCGGGCTGTCGCTGGCTATGGGGGCACCGCTGGCACCCCAGTGGCTGGCCTGGAAGGCGCTGCTGTTCGGGCTGATCTTCGTCGCCGCGATCATGATCGACCACGCCTTCAAGCCGGTCGGGCCGCAACTGATGGCACTGATCGAACAGGGATCATCCGACGCCACCGAAATCCCGCTGCGCGCCACGATGGACGGCACGCGGCGCTGGGTGTTCACCGTCTATGCGCTGCTGTTCGCGACCAGTTGGCTAGGGGCGGTGAAACCCTTTTAGCGCGGCCCGTCACGCCCGGTATTGGTGTTGTTCGGCCCTCCGAAGCCGCCCGATCCGACCGATCCGATATTGCCAAAGATTTCCTCGAGCAGGCTCGATTCGCGGCC
>JANOCM010000385.1:0-3137 GCA_031412175.1 Alphaproteobacteria bacterium | reverse complement strand
CGGCCAGTTGCCGGCGATATTGTTGACCAGCAGGATCGAATCATAGCCGAAACTCGCCAGCCGCGACGGGCTGGAGCCGAATTTGGCGCGATAGCGCTCGGCAAGCTTGCGGAAACGCTCGTCCGGAACCGACGAAAACAGTGCGCCGCGCAGCGCTGCGGCCCGCGCCAGACCAGGTTCGTTGTTCCACAATTCGGTGCCGATCAGGATGACGCTGCCTGGCGTCGCGCCGAATTTCGCCAGTGCCGGCAGGAATTGCGCCGCAGTGCTGCCCGAATCGGCGATCAGCAGCGCCTGGAACGGCAGCGGCGCCAGCGTTCCCGACACCGTTGCAACACTGCCGTCAGGGCGAATGCTGGCGGTCCCGCCACCGGCCTTCACCCGCGCATCGTAATTAGTGACGCTGCGCGCCGCCGCCGCCATCTTCGCCGGGTCGCGGGTATAGCTGACAACCGCCGTCGACCGGCCGCCGACAGCATCGACAGCGCGGACAAACGCCGTTTGGGCGCGCTGGCCATAGACGCCGGCGGGCACCAATGCCGCAAAACGATCGATGCCGCGGCCCTTGGCATAGGCGATGGTGCGGGCGATCGACTGCGCCGGCTGGAAGCCGAGGACATAGACATCGCCGCCGGCAAGGCTCGAATCGTTGGAGAAGCTCAACACCGGCACCCCGGCGGTAGCGGCAACCGCCTGCACGGCACGCACATCGCCGGCAAGCAATGGCCCCAGGAAGAGCCGCGCGCCATCGGCAAGCGCGCGCTGGGCAGCCCCGGCGGCTCCTGGCGTCGTGTCATAAACCCGCAGATTGACGCGTTTGTCGCCAACATCGAGCAGCGCCATGTTGGCGGCATTGGCAATCGATTGCCCAACGGGCGCATTCGATCCGCTCAACGGCACCAGCAGCGCGATGCGATTCTGCTGCGCTTCGGGCAGTGGCGCGGGCTTGGCCGGCTCCGGCGCGGCGACCGGGGCCGGCGCGGTGACGACCCGGCGCGCCGGCGTGGCACAGGCAGCCAGCCCCAATGCCACCGCCAACGCCACCAGCCGCGGCGCTTGCAACCTAGCGCCCGAACGTTTCAGGATAAGCATGTGCAACCTCTTCACCCAAAAAACGCGACCGAGCCGGATCTTGCGCCAGCGCTTGGCCCGGGCCTTTACATCGTCGCAACGCCAATCGGCAATCTCGGCGATCTTTCGCCCCGCGCCGCTGCCGTGCTGGCCGGGGTAAAGCTGATCGCCGCCGAAGATTCGCGCGTCACCGCCAAGCTGCTGCGCCATATCGGCACCAAGGTGCCGATGCAGGCCTATCATGACCATAGCGCCGACCAGCTGCGCCCGGCGCTTGTGCAACGTGCGCTGCGCGAGCCGGTTGCACTGGTTTCCGATGCCGGCACGCCGCTGATCTCCGATCCCGGTTACAAGCTGGTGCGCGATGCCCGCGCCGCCGGGGTCAATATCGTCACCATTCCCGGGCCGTGTGCCGCCGTTGCAGCGCTGACACTCGCCGGCCTGCCGACCGATCGCTTCCTGTTCGCCGGCTTCCTTCCCGCCAAGGCCGGCGCCCGCGCCACCGCAATTGCCGAACTCGCCGGTATCCGGGCGACGCTGGTGCTGTATGAATCGGGGCCAAGGCTTGCGGCCTGCCTGTCGGCGTTGGCAGCGGGGCTGGGCGATCGCCCCGCCGCAGTGGGCCGCGAGTTGACCAAGCGCTTCGAGGAGACCGTTACCGGCAGCCTGTCGGCGCTGGCGGCGCGCTATGCCGATGCGGCCCCGCGCGGCGAGATCGTCATTACCATCGGGCCGCCGGGCGAATCACCGCCCGCCGATGCCGACAGCATCGATGCGGCACTGCGCGCGGCGTTGGCGGCCGGCAGCCTGAAAACCGCCGTGGCCCATGTCACCACGGCGCTGGGGCTGCCCCGTGCCCAGATCTATGCACGGGCGCTCGCCCTCAGGGACAGCGATGGCACGGCCTGACAGCGATTCCCGGCGGAAAAACGACAAAAAAGGCCGCAGGGCCGAAACGATCGCGGCGTTGTTTCTGCAAGTCAAAGGTTACCGGATTCTTGCCCGCCGGGTGCGAACGCCGGCCGGCGAGATCGATCTTGTTGTCAGGAAGGACACAACGCTGGTTTTTGTCGAGGTAAAAGCCCGCGCAACACTCGACAGCGCGGTCTTTGCACTGCATCCTGCGGCGCTGCGGCGGATCGAGGCCGCGTCGCGTGTGCTTGCCCCGCGTTTCGCAGGGCGCTGCACCACCTCGCGAATCGATGCGGTGCTGGTGCGGCCATGGGCAATGCCTGTCCACATGATCGCCGTCACGCGGGAGGGGTAGACGATGGAGCTGAACGAACTGGGTTTGCTGGACGATGGCGACATCGATCTGGTCGAAGCCAGCATCGCGCTCGCCCGTGCCGATCGCCCCGAGGCCGATCCCGCCCGCCTGCGCCGGCTGGTCAGTGGCTGGGCCATCGCCCTGCAGCGCGACACGCCGCCGGTATCGGGCAGCGGCCGCGCCCGGCGCCTGTCGGGGCTGATCGCCGCCGAAGCCGGGCTGACCGGCGCCACCGAAGACTATGACAACCCGCTGAATGCCGACCTGATTGCCGTCGTCGATCGCGGCCGCGGGCTGCCGGTGGCGCTGTCGATCCTGTATGTCGCCCTCGCCCGCCGCGTCGGCTGGCGCGCCGAAGCCTTGAACCTGCCCGGCCATGTCATCGTCGAAGTCACCGGCGGGGTCGATTCGGCGCTGCTCGATCCGTTCGACCATGGCATGGGCATCACCCGCGAACGCGCCGTCGAGATCGCCCGCCACGGCGGCGGCGAACCGGCCTCCGGCCGCTTCGAGCCGATGACCAATCGGCAATTGCTGATCCGGCTGATCACCAACCAGGCGAGCCGGGCGCGTAGCAGCGGCGATACAAGGCGCGCGCTGCGCCTGTACGAGCGCATGACGATGATCGCGCCGCGGCTGTCGAGCCTGTGGTGGGAACGTGCCCGGCTGGAACAGCTGGTCGGCGCCAACAAGGCCGCCCGTGCCAGCCTGACCGCAATGCTCGAGACCACCCATGATTCGGCCATGGCGCGACGCATCCAGGCGGCATTGGCAGCGCTGGCGCGGTCCGACAGTTAGC
>JANOCM010000384.1:0-1826 GCA_031412175.1 Alphaproteobacteria bacterium | reverse complement strand
GGCATGGCGGCCGATTGCCGGCTGGCTGATCACCACGACATCGGCGAGCCGGCTTTGCGCGATCAGCGTTTCGACGACGCCGCCATCGAAGCAGCGCCAGTCCCATTCGACATCCTCGCGCCGCAGCCGCGCTTCGATGGCTTGGCGCGCCAGCTTGTCCTGGTCGTGGATGGTATCGATTATGGCGGCAAGGCCGAACAGCCCGCCGTACGGATCGGCGGCATAAGGTTCGACCGCCGCCACCTGCACGCAGCTGATATGGCCGTGCCCGAGCCGCGCCAGGTCGAGCGCCAGCTGCAGGCGATTGTCCTGTTCCGCATCATCATGGATGTGCAGCATGATGGTTTTCACGCCAATCGCTCCCCGGTGCGCACGGGCTGCGCCACTATGGCCAATCTGGTCCAGCGGCGGCGGCGGGTCATTACGGGAGAATACGGAATGCGGCCGTTCGCGGTCACTCGTGGAACTCGGCGAGTTCGGGGATGCGGGTAAAGGCGATGCGCGGCCCCGATGAGCGTACCGCGCCGGCGCTGTCATGGCCCAGCGTCACCGCATCGCGACCGAAGCGCGCGTTGACCTTGTCCATCGCCCGGCTGAGCGCCAGCCGGCGCGCCTCGGTATTGGTTTCGAGCGTGGCGGCGCCGTCGAAAAGATGCAGTTGCACCGCATCGGCGTCGACAAGCTCACCGAGGACGACGCCGACCTGAAGGAAGCGGCGTGGCGGAAACTCCGTGAGCATCCGGTCCCACAGCCGGTCGAGCGCGGCCAGCAGCGTTACCGTGTCCATCACCTGCGGCAGCCGGGTGGCGTGTGCCCATTTCGCACTCTTGGTATCGCGATTGCCTTCGGCCTTGACGAGCAGCGTCAATTGCCCGGTGCGGCGCTCCGCCCGGCGCAGGCGGGTCGCGGCCTTGCCGAGCAGGCGGCGCGCGACAAGGCGGGCGCGATCGGGGCTGCGCTTTTCGGGGCCGAGGACATGGCTGTGGCCGATGCTGCGGCTTTGCGTCGCCACTTCGGGCAGCTCGGCGCCTTGCAGCAGCCAGTGCATGCGTTCCCCCCAGACGCTGCCCCAGGCGAGCCGCGCCTCGCGCTCATCGAGCCCGAGCAGGCGCTCCATCGTGACGACGCCGGCGGCGGCGAGGCGTTTTTCCATGTTGCGGCCGACGCCGGGGATATCCGACAGTTTCAGCGTGCACAGCCGGTCATGAAGCGTCGCGGCGGGCAGGATGGTCAGCCCGTCGGGTTTCTGCATGTCGGCGGCGATCTTGGCGAGCAGGCGGTTGGGGGCGACGCCGATCGACGACGTCAGGCATTCGCCGACGTTGGCCCGGATTCCGGCCTTGATCCGCGCCGCGAGCGCGGTGACTTCGGCAAGGCCGTTCTCGTTGTCGAGCAGCCGGCAGGCGACTTCGTCGATCGAGCACACGGCCGTCACCGGCACATGGCGATCGACCTCGGCGATGATGCGATGGTGGAAGCGGACATAATCCTCGTGGCGGCCGGGGACGACGACCAGGTCGCGGCACAGCGCCTTGGCTTCCCAGATCTTGGTGCCGGTGCGGATGCCATAGGCCTTGGCCTCGTAACTGGCCGCGATGGCGCTGGTGCTGTCGGTATGGACCGGCGCGACGACGACCGGGCGGCCGCGGAGGGCGGGATCCAGCTGTTGCTCGACGCTCGCGAAATAGCTGTTGAGATCGAGATAGAGCCAGCGAAGGGGCGGCGACTCGGCCATCGGAGCAGTATGACACGGATAGAACAAAATAGGAACATGGAACCGGTGCGGCAGCCAGCACTTCCACCCGTAACAATTGGGGAGCAGCACG
>JANOCM010000383.1:0-3588 GCA_031412175.1 Alphaproteobacteria bacterium | reverse complement strand
TTTTCGTTGTAACCGAAAGCCGGCAGCCGGCGTATCTCATCGCAGCCGGGTCGCGCCGGCCGATTGCCACAGGAGCCCCGCATCGCTCGTTCCGACCCGTCGCCGTTCGAAGTCGTCGCGCCGCGGCTCGATCCGGCCAAGTTCCGCGATCCGGCATTCACGGCCAAGGGCGAACCGCGCGCCAGCGTGGCGTTGCAGCGCCTCGAGACCCTGTGGTTCAACACCGGAACCCTGTGCAATCTTGCCTGCACGACCTGCTATATCGAAAGCTCGCCGACCAACGACGCGCTGGCCTATCTGAGCCTCGCCGATGTCGAAGCGTATCTCGACGAAATCGCCCGCGACGGGCTGCCGGTCCGCGAGATCGGCTTCACCGGCGGCGAGCCGTTCATGAACAAGGCAATGCCGGCGATGATCGCGGCCGCCCAGGCGCGCGGTTTCGACGTGCTGGTGCTGACCAATGCGTTGCGGCCGCTGCGCCGGTTCGAAGCGGCGCTGCTCGCGCTGTCGCGCGACGGGCTGACGTTCCGTGTCAGCCTCGATCACCACAGCGCCGCCATCCATGATGCAGAGCGCGGCCCCGGCAGCTTCGCCATTGCATTAGATGGTATCAAGTGGTTGTCCGAAAACGGGTTTCAGATCGCCATCGCCGGCCGCCATTTGCCGCACGAGAGCGAGAGGAAGGCGCACGCCGGCTATGCGGCGCTGTTCGACGGGCTCGGCCTCGCCGTGCCGCCACTGGTCCTGTTCCCGGAAATGGATGCCGGCGCCGATGTGCCGGAAATCACCACGGCCTGTTGGGGCATCCTCGATGTCGCACCCCAGGCCATGATGTGCGCCTCGTCGCGCATGGTGGTGCGGCGTAAGGGCGCTGTAGCGCCGGCCGTGCTGGCCTGCACTTTGCTTGCCTATGACTCGCAGTTCGAGCTCGGGCCGACGTTGGCGGCGGCGTCAGGCCCGGTGGTGCTCAATCATCCGCATTGCGCGCGCTTTTGCGTCCTCGGCGGGGCCAGCTGTTCGGGCTGACCCCGCCGGAGCGCGATCAGCAGGCCTTTTTGCGGCCGATCTCGTGGCCGACCACGGCACCGCCGCCGGCGATCAGCGCCGATTCGCCCAGATTGGCACCCAGCACGGCAGCACCGATGCCGGCGATCGCGGCGCCGGCAATGGCGCCGTCACGCTTGTGGCGGCTCTTGGCAGCGCGGCATTGCTCATAGCTGTTGTAGGTGTTGCCGTTGTAGGTATAGCGGGTTTTCTGGCGTGCCTCGACCGGAGCCAGGGGCAGCGCGGTTGCAGCCAGTGCGGCGATCATCAGCGTCGATGCGATACGCATGGTTAGTCCTCCTGATTGTTGGTGAATGCCCTATCGCATGACCAACCTTAACGATTGCCGACACCTGAATTCAGAAGGTGTTCAGACAGCCGGTGCGACACATGGGCAGCCCGGCGACGCGCCGGACCTTTGTTACGATGGGGTTTCCCGATGAACAACGTGCTTCTTGCCGCTGCGGTTGCTCTGCTGGCGGCCACGCCGGCGCTGGCGGACGGCGATCGCGGCCGCGGTCGCGGTGGCTATGACAATCACGGTGGCGACAACGGTGGGGGAAACCGCGGCGGCTACCGCGGTGGCCGCGATGGCGATCACGGCCGGCCCGGCTATGGCGGCGGCTATGGCCGACCCGGCTATGGCAACGGCGGCTATCGTGGCGGGTATGCGCGTCCCGGCTATGGCCGCCCCGGTTATGGCAATGTCGGCTATGGCCGTCCCGGCTATGGTTATGGCGGCGGCTATTATGGTCGTCCCGGCTATGGTGGCGGTTATTATCGGCCGCCGGTGGTGCGTTTCCGCCCCGCCTATTACCCGGCCTATTACGGCGGCCCCGTCTATGGCGGCGGTTTCGGCTATGGTGGCGGCTACGGCTATTATCCGCCGGTCGGCTACAGCCAGGTCGTGGTGAACGCGGGTCCGGGCTATGGCGGCGGCTATTATGGCGGTGGCTATGGTGGCGGCTATTATGATCCCTGCCGCTCGACCGGTACCGGCGCGGTGCTCGGCGCCATTGCCGGCGGCCTGATCGGCAACGGCCTGTCGAATCGCTACGACGGTGGCCTTGGTACCGTTGTCGGTGCTGGCCTTGGTGCGGTCACCGGCACTGCCATCGAGCGCAACCAGCGCTGCGGTTACTGATTCTGCCCGCCCTCGCCTGATCGGTCAGGCGCGGGCGATGGCAGCAAGGAAGGGCGCGCCATAGGCCTCGAGCTTGCGCGCGCCGACGCCGGGGATGCGCGCCATCTCGACGAGTGTTCGCGGGCGACCGGCGGCCATCGCGCGCAACGTCGAATCGTGGAAAATCACATAGGGCGGCAGGTTCGCCGCCGCGGCCAGTTCGCGCCGAACGCCACGCAGCGCCTCGAACAGCGGCACATCGCCCGCTTCGACCGCCGCCGTCGTCGTGCTGCTGCCGCGCGCGCGCTTCGGCGGGGCCGTGACGATCTTCAGGCTGATCGGCACTTCGCCCTTCAATATCGCCCGCGCTGCCGGGCCCAGCGCCAGCCCGCCATGCTCGCCATCGCGGACCAGCGCCTCGCCGGCCTCCAATTGCCGTGCCAATGCCTTCCAGCCGTCCTGGCTCAGGTCGCTGCTGCCGATGCCGAACACCGACAGCGCATCATGGCCGAACTTCGTCATCTTCTCGCCGGTCTTGCCCATCAGCACGTCGATGATGTGCTGGGCGCCAAAGCGCTGCCCGGTGCGATAGCACGCCGACAACAGCTTGCGTGCCGCCTCGGTGGCGTCCTGCAGCGCCGGCGGGTTGAGGCAATTGTCGCAATTCCCGCACGGCGCCGGCCGCGGCTCACCGAAATATTCGAGCAGCGGAATGCGCCGGCAGCCGCCGGTTTCAAGGAACGCGATCAGCGCATTGAGGCGGCGTGATTCCTCGGCCTTGCGCGCCTCGCCGGCCTCGCTCTGGCTGATGAACTGGCGGGCGCGGGCAATGTCCTCCGCCCCCCACAGCAGATGCGCCACCGCGGGGTCGCCGTCGCGGCCGGCGCGGCCGGTTTCCTGGTAATAGGCCTCGATCGATTTGGGCAGGCCGATATGCGCGACAAAGCGCACGTCGGGCTTGTCGATGCCCATGCCGAAGGCGATCGTCGCCACCATCACCATGTCTTCGGACTTGACGAAATCGGCCTGGTTCTTCGCGCGCACGCTGCCGTCGAGCCCGGCGTGATAGGCGCGGGCGTTGATGCCGTCCTTGACCAGCCAGCCCGCCACCTGGTCGGTGACGGCGCGTGTGGGGGCATAGACGATGCCCGGGCGCCCGGCCTGGGCGGCGATGAACGCGCTCAACTGGCGATGGCTGTCGTGCTTGGGCGTGACTTCATAGCGGATGTTGGGGCGATCGAAGCCGGCGACGACCATGCGATCATCGGCGATGCCGAGCTGCGCCAATATGTCGGCGCGGGTGGCAACATCGGCGGTGGCGGTCAGCGCGACGCGCGGCACGCCGGGCAGGGCGTCGCACAGCGAACGCAACTGGCGGTATTCGGGGCGGAAATCATGGCCCCACTGGCTCACGCAATGCG
>JANOCM010000382.1:0-3818 GCA_031412175.1 Alphaproteobacteria bacterium | reverse complement strand
GGCAATTCGGGCACCAGGTGCGGGATCATCGCGTTCCAGCAAGCGAGGATCACCGATTTGCCGGTGATGGTGCCGCGCTGGCTGCCGCGTGTGTAGCTGACATCGACGGGGCCATCGAGGCTGCCACGATGGCGGACGCCGGTAACGATGCTCGACAGCCGGATGCGCACCGGATTGCCGGCGGCATCGAGCCGGCCATAGTCGCAGCGCGCCGTCACCACGTCCTGCGGCGTGCTGCCGGGGATGGCACCCGGCACCAGCGACCGCACCAGCAGCCGCGCGATCGAGGCATTGCCGTCGGGGAAATGGAAGTTATACGAGCCGCCGGCGACATAGCCGCGCGGCGTGAAGCTCATCCGCGGATGCGCCCTGGGTGTCAGCTTGAGCCCGGCAAAGCCCGGCAGGCCAAAGCCCCAGGCGTCGAGCGCCGAGACGCCGTCGCTGCCGACGCACCATTCGCCCTGGGTGCGTTTCTGGTAATAGGCGAGCGCGCCGGGCGACACCTTGGCGATGTCGCGCAGATAGGCGATGTAGCTGATCCGCGACAGCCGGTCGGCCTTGGCGGCTTCATCAAGGCCGGGCAGATAGTCGGTGGTGCCGGTTTCGACGCGCAGCACATCGGCGCGCGCGGCGGCGGATAGCGGCGTGCGCGCGAGAAAGGCGGTCCAGGCGGCGGGTGACCTGTCCTCCCCCGGCGCCCCGGCGACGAGGCGGTCTTCGCCGAACGTCGCCTTGTCGAAGAACACGCCGCCGCTTAGCCCCTTGTAGATCTCGCGGTGGACCGACGCCTTGGTCAGCGCCTCCGGATCGATGCCGAGCGCGGTCAACAACCCGCCGGCAACGGGGCTGTAGGGGAACGGGCTGTCGATCATCATCGTGCCGCCGTTCATCAGGTGCAGCTTGCCATCGAGCCAATATTCGTTGCGCTTGGCATGGCCGCCGAAATCATCATGGTTGTCGAGGATCAGGATGCGCGCGTCGGGTCGCGCCTGGCGATGAAAATACGCCGCCGACAGCCCGCTGAGGCCGCCACCGACGATGACGAGATCGTAAGTCTCGTCACCGGGGACGGGAGCCGGCTGCACTTCGCCGTCGCGCACCGCGTGCGCCGCTTCGAACGATCCCGGGTGGCTGCCGCGCAGGCCGCGGAGCAAGGGCGGGTAATAGCCGGGGGCGTCCTGCGCCGCGGCGGCAAAGGCGGCCGAAGGCAGGCCGAGGCCGAGCGCCGCGGCGCCGAGCGCGACGCCATCGAGGAAATCGCGCCGGTCGATGTTCATGCCCATGCCGAGCCGGGTGTCGTCCGTCATCGCATCCCCCTATCCGAGCCGATCCCTGAGAGCATACCAGAGCATCCCGAGCACGTGCAGGGGGCCGCGCAGGCCCGCGCCGCCCGGAAACGCACCCGGCGCGATGCCGGCAAAACGATCGAAGCGCGTCGTGTCGCCCGCCGCCGCCTCGGCGAGCAAGGCCCCGCCGAGCGTCGACAGGATGGCGCCCTGGCCCGAATAGCCGTGCGCCCAGAGCAGTGGCCCGTCGCGGCCGAGATCGGGCAGGCGGCTGCGGGTGACCGAGACCAGTCCGCCCCAGGCGTGACCGATGGCGACGCCCGCCAGTTGCGGAAAGGCGCGTTCGAGAAAGGGCCGGACAAAGCCGGCGATATCGGCGGGCGGGGTGCGGGTGTAGCGTTCGCCGCCGCCGAACATCAGCCGGCCATCGGTGGTGCGGCGGAAATAATTGACGACGAAGCGCGCGTCGGACACCGCGGCGTCGGACGGGATGAGTGCGGCGGCATCGGGCAGCGGCGCCGTCGTGACGATATAGTTGGCGACCGGCATGATGCGGTGGTTGACGCGGGCGCTGAGCCCGGTGAGCAGCGCATCGCCGGCGAGGATCGCCTGTTTGGCGCGCAGGCTGCCGCCGGCGGTGCGGATGGTGACGCCGCCGGCGTGGCGGTCGAGCGCCAGCGCGGCGCTGTGTTCGAACAGCTGCGCCCCGGCGTTCCGCGCCGCCGCGGCGAGGCCGAGCGTGTAGTTCAGCGTATGGAAATGCCCGCCGCCAGCATCGAACAGCGCGCCATGATAGGGGGTGGCGACAGCGGCGGCGGCTTCGGCGGCGCTCAGCAGCTTTGTCTGGTGATAGCCCATCACTGTTTCGAGCGCGGCCAGTTCGGCGTCGAAATCGCGCAGTTGCGAAGCCTTGACCGCGCCGTACAGATGCCCGGTCAGCCGCAAGTCGCAAGCTATGGCGTGGCTCTCGACCAGCCCGAGCACCAGCCGCCGCGCCTCCAACGCCAGGTCGAACAGCGCCCGCGCCCGCTCAGGGCCGAAAGCCGCGACCAGCTCCGCTGCGCCTTTGCGCAAGCCCGGGATGATCTGGCCGCCGTTGCGCCCCGACGCGCCCCAGCCGATGCGGCCGCCCTCGAGCAGCACGACCGACATGCCGGCCTCGGCGGCGTGGAGTGCGGCGGAAAGCCCGGTCGCGCCACCGCCGACGATCGCCAGGTCGGCACTGATCTCGCCCGCCAGCGCCGGCAGTTCAGGCGCGGGGTGCGCGGTCGCGGCATACCACGACTGCGCCATGGCGAGGCCGTCGTTCACACCTTGAGCAGCAGGTGATCGCGCTCCCACGAGCTGATGACACCCTGGAAGGCCTCGAGCTCCGACGATTTGATCGCGGTGAAGGCCTTGAAGAAATAGTCGCCGAGCAGCGCCCGCACCTTGTCGCAATCGTTGAAGCGTTCGAGCGCTTCCTCGAGCGTGCGGGGCAGGGTGCGTTCGTAATTATAGGCGTTGCCGAGTGCCTTGTCGGTCGGCTCGATCCGGTCGAGCATCCCGAGATAGCCCGCCACCAGCGCCGCCGCCATCGCCAGATAGGGGTTGGCATCGGCGCCCGGCAGGCGGTTTTCGATGCGGCGGTTCTCGCGGTCGGAGATCGGCACGCGGAGGCCGCAGCTGCGGTTGTCATTGCCCCATTGCACGTTGATCGGCGCGCTGTGGCTCGGCCGCATCCGGCGGAAGCTGTTGACATTGGGAGCGAACATCGGTGCCAGCTCGGGCAGGTAGGTTTGCAGCCCGCCGACGAAGTGGTGGAACATCCGGCTGTCCTTGCCATCCTCGCCGGCGAATAGATTGGTGCCGGTTTCGATATCGACGACCGAGGTGTGGAGGTGCATGGCGCTGCCCGGCTGATGCTCCATCGGTTTCGCCATGAAGGTTGCGTAGACGCCGTGTTTCAGCGCCACCTGGCGGACGATGCGCTTGAACAGCAGCACCTGGTCGGCGACGCGGATCGGATCGCCATGGACGAAGTTGATCTCGAGCTGCGCTGTCCCGGCCTCGTGGATCATCGTGTCGAGGTTCAAATTCGCGGCTTCCGAAAACTCGTAGATCGCCTCGATCAGGTCCTCGTGCTCGGTGATGGCTTCGAGGCCATAGGGCTGCGGCGAGGTTTCGGCGCGCCCCGAGCGGCCGGCGGGCGGGGTCAGCGGCAGGTCGGGATCGGGGTTGACCGCGGGGAGGTAGAATTCAAGCTCGGGCGCCATCAGCGGCCGCCAGCCGCGCTCCGCATACAGCTCGAGCATGCGTTTCAGCACATGGCGCGACGACGAAGCCCAGGGCGTGCCATCGGGATGATGCGCATCGGCGAAGATATAGGCGGTCGGCGTCTTGAACCCCGGCGCCACGCACAGCGTCGAGCCATCGAGCGCCAGCACCATGTCGGGATCGGAAAACGCCTCGTCATCGCCTTCGACATCGGCGTAATCGCCGGTGATCGTGACCGAAAACACGCTCGAGGGCAGGCGCAGCGTGTTGTCGCGG
>JANOCM010000381.1:0-1780 GCA_031412175.1 Alphaproteobacteria bacterium | reverse complement strand
CCCCGCCACGCTCGACACTTCCTGGCGGATGAACAATTTGATCGAGCCCGACGAATTGACCTGCGGTTTGACGTCGAGCTGGATGCCGACATTCTGCCGCTCGACGGTGCGAAACGCATTTTCGAAATTGGCGCCGAGCTTCTCGCCGGTCGTGATCGGGACTTCCTGACCGACCAGCAGCTTCGCCTCATGATTGTCGAGCGTCATGATCGACGGGGTCGACAGAATGTTCGACTCGGTGTCGGACTGGACGGCGTTGATGATCGTCCCGAACCACAGATTCTTCGTGATCTCGACGATCCCGCCGCCGAACCCACCGGTCGCGGTGATGATCGAGGAGGTCGCCGCGTCGATCACCGACTGGCCGACGATGTTGTCGCGCGAGGTTGTCGTGACGCCGTCCTGGGTCGTCGTGGTTCGCCCGCCGAAGGCTTCGTTGGCGGCCACCGCGCCGACCTGGAAGATGCTCGGCTGGGCGCTTGACCAGTTGGTCGCGGCGAACGGCGCGTTCTTGCCGGCGAGCAGGAATTGTACGCCCAGCCGCCGCGCCGCATCATTGCCGATTTCGACGATGATCGCTTCGACCAGCACCTGTTCGCGGCGGGTATCGAGCTGGCGGATGACCTCGCCAAGCTGGCGCTGAACCTCGGCGGGGGCCGAAATGATGATCGCATTGGCGCCTTCGTAGCGCGCGATGACCGCCTGGCCGCGCCCGATGGTGGCGCCGGCGATCGGCGTGGCGGTGGTGGCGGATTGTGCAGGCGCGGCGCTGCTGGTCGTCGAGCGGTTGCCGAACGGCTGCTGGGCGGTGCTGCTGCCCATGCCGCTGCCGAACCCTGTTGACGACGATGCCGGCTGGGTCGGTTGCTGGCCGACGAGTTGCTGGAGGACGGGCAACAGCTTTTCGGCGTCGGCATGGGCAAGGAAGATTACCCGAACGTCGGCGCCGGCAGCGGCGCGGCGGTCGAGATCGATCACGGTTTCGGCAAGCTTCTGCACCGCCTGAGCGTCACCGCGCAGCGCCACGGCATTGGAACTGTCGATGGCGACCACCGAAACGCCGCTGCGGCCGGTGCCGCCTGCGGCTTCGCCGCCCGGCGGGCCACCGCCCAGCGCGCGCAACGCCTTGGCGATCTCGCGGGCGCCGGCATTTTTCAGCGTGACGATGCGAGTGGTCTGGCGGTCGCGGTCGATCTCGCGCAGCAAGGCGCGCACCCGGGCAACATTGTCGGCATAGTCGGCGACGATGACGGCGTTGCCCGACCGGTTGGCAGTGACCTGGCCTTCGCGGCTGACCAGCGGCCGCAGGCTGTCGACGGCAGAGGCGGCATCGATGGTATCGAGCCGAAAAACCTGGGTGACAAAACGGTCACGCCCGCCGCCGGCGCTCGGCTGGGTGGCGGCGCCATCGGCGGGCTGGACGCGTACCGCGCCGCCGGCGGCGGGCACGACGATCAGGCCGTTGGCGCGCAGGGTGGACAGGAACAGCTCGAAATAGGCATTGCGGCCGAGCGGGCGTTCGCTGACCACCGATACCTTGCCCTGGACGCGGGGGTCGATGATGAAAGTGCGGCCGGTGGCGCGCGACACGTCCTGGATATAGGCGCGGACATCGGCATCGCGCAGGTTGACGGTTTGTTGCGCGGCGACGCCAGACACGCCCATCGCGTTGAGCAGCAGAACGGCCAGCAAGGATCGCGGATTCAGCTTCATGTCAGTCCATCGATCCGCAATTTGACGATACGGCCACCACGTTCGACGCCGATCTCGATGCCGCCGG
>JANOCM010000380.1:0-4052 GCA_031412175.1 Alphaproteobacteria bacterium | reverse complement strand
GCGCCGCCGATCAGCGTGTCGAGGCCGCGCGCGCCGAGCAGCACGTCGTTGCCGGCGCCGCCATCGACGCTGTTGTTGCCGGTGTCGCCGTAAAGCAGATCGTCGAACGCCGAACCGAGCAGGTTTTCAAAGCCCGACAGCGTGTCGGTGCCGGCACCGCCGGTCACCTGCGGCGTCGTGCGGCCGAGCGCAACGGTCACGCCCGCGGTGGCGCTGGCATAGCTCGCCGTATCGATGCCTTCGCCGCCGTTGAGGCGATCGTTGCCGGCACCGCCGTCGATGATGTCGTTGCCGCCGTTGCCGTTGATGACATCGTTGCCGCCGCGGCCGTTCCAGCGCTCGCCATCGGCGCCGCCGTTGATGGTGTCGTCACCCTCGCTCTGCGTCTGGATCGAATAGAGGGTGACGGTGTTGCTGATTTCCTGGCCGCTGAGCAGCAGCGCCTGGCCGGTCGGGCTGTTCGCCGCCGAGACAAAGGCGCTGGTTTCGGGACCGAGGTCGGCGCCGGTCTGCGGCTTGTAGGTGACGAAGGTCGCATTCGCCGGGTCGGTCACGTCATAGACCATGTAGCCGCCGACGCGTTCCAGCCCGACAAAGGCATAGGTGCGGCCGTTGACGGTGCCGATGCTGACACCCTCGGGCTCAGGCCCCTTGTCGTCCGACCGGGTGTCGAACGAGGTCGGCGCGGTGCTCTGGTTGCTGTTGAAGATGCCGGGGTAATTGGCGCCGATGATCGCTTCGAACTCGCCGCCGGTCTCGCGGACCTTGGAGATGCTGCCGTCGGCTTCCTGTTTGAAGATCGAGATGCCGCGGCCGCCGAGCGTGTGGATGACATCGAAATCGCCGTCGCCATCGGTATCGCCGACATTGGTCAGCACGTTGAGGCGGCCGAGTTCGGCATTGGCCTTCAATGCCGCGGCATTGGGGAAGCGTGTCGGATCGAGGACATAGCCGGCCGAGCCCAGCCGCACCGAATCGGCGACATTGACGCGGGCGTCGCCTTCGTTGGCGGTGATGAAGTAGGTCGCGCCGCCGACCGTGTAGCTGGCGATGGCGTCGGGCTGGATCAGGCTCTGGATGTCGACATTGCGCAGGTTGATGGCGCCATCCTGGTCGCTGGTGTCGAGCGCGTTACCGACGAGGTTGCGATCGATGGTGCCGAGCGGCTGGATCGACAGCGGCCGGTCGGCGGTCGGGTCGGTCAGGTCGATGACGGCAACGCCGTTGACCTCCTGCAGGGTCACATAGGCGCGGGTGCCGTCGGCGGAGATGGTGATGTATTCGGGCTCGATGTCGCCCGCCGCCGGCTGGCCCGGCGCGATGGCGAGGCCGCGGTCGCGCAGCGCCTGTTCGGCACCGTTGAGCGAGGCGAAGCTGATGGTGTTGGACACGGCCGCATTGGCGGCACCGCCCGACAGGTCGATGATGCTGATCGTGCCCTGCGCCGACAGTGCTTCACCTTCGTTGGCGACGAGCAGTTTCAGGCCATCGGGCGAGAAGGTCACGTCATCGGGCAGGATGCCGACCTGGATCGTCTTGATGAGGCTGTTGTCCGCTGCGTTGAACAGCGCGACAAAGCCCGGCAGGCTGGTGTTGCTGTTCTCGTAACCCACGGCGATGACGCCATTCTTGACGTCGACGCTATTGACGCCGCCGTTCAGGTAGGACGGCAGGCCGACCAGCGAGATCGGGGCTTCGTTGACCAGAACGCCGGCCGCGGTGACGCTGTGGACGTTGATCGCATTGCCGGCGATGTTGGTCGAATAGACCTTGCCGCCTTCATAGGCGATGCTTTCGGCGCCGGCGACGGTGCCCTGGATCGAGCCGAGGCGGACGAGGACGATATCCTCGCTTGCCACCGGGGTCGTCGCGCTGCCGGCCAGCGAGGCCGCGGCGCCATAGACGTTGATGCCGCCGATCGCCAGCGGGAAGTCGTCGTTGACGATGGTGCCGGTCGCCGTCGTGTTGGCGTTGAGCGTGACCGCCGCGCCGAGCGTGTTGGTGCCGCCGGTCAGCGTCAGGCTGAAGCTTTCGTCGGCCTCGATCGCGGTGTCGCCGCTGATCGTCACCGTGACGGTGCCGGTGCTGGCGCCGGCGGCGATGCTGCCGCTGAACGCCGTCGGCAGGGCGCCGCCGAAATCGGCCGCGTCGGTGGTGCCGGCGGCGATGCTGCCGGCGAAATCGACCTGGCCGGTGGTGGCGCCGGTGCGTTCGACGGTGAAGCTCAACGTGCGCGTGCCGGCATTGCCTTCGGCGGTCGAGCGGACCAGCGAACCGGCAGTGAAGCCGATGACCTGGCCGGCGGCGGCGAGCGTGAAGGCGGTCGTGCTGAACGGCAGGTCGGGGCCGATGCCGTCGATCGACTGGTCACCGCCGGCATCCTGGAAATTCCAGTTGGCCGCGGTGTTGATGTCGTTGGCATAGCCGGCAAAGCTCGCTTCGTTGCTGCGCGAGCCGATGAAGGTGGCGATATCGGGGCCGCCCGCCGACAGGCTGCCGAGGTTGATGGCGTTGGTGCCTTCGACCAGCCCGGTGCCGTCGAGCGTGACGCCGGCGGGGGCAAAGCCGCCGTTGGCAACCGCTGCGAGAAACACGCCAGGCGCTGTCGCCGAGGCGCCGGTGAAGGCATAGACGATCTCACCGCTCGCCGAGAGGCCGAGGTTGCTGCTGTCGATATAGGTGATGGTGCCGAGGTTGCTGGTGCCCGCACCGGTCGACAGGGCGTTGAGCGTGACGATGGTGCCGGCGGCAACGGCGCTGGTCGCGGTCCACGAAAAGCTGCTTTCGCCGGTGTTGAAGGCGGCGCCGGTCCATTCATTGTCCTGGAAATAGATCGTCGCACCGGCGGCGATGCCCTTCAGCGCGACAAAGGCCAGGTCGTCGTTGCCATCGGCGTTGAAGCCGACAAAGGCGATGTCGCCGGCGGCGAGATCGGGCAGCGCGGCGTCATCGTTGATGATCGTGCCGGTTGCCGTTGCGGTGCCGACCGGGATGCTCGCGGCAATGCCGGCGCTGTTGGTGACGCCGGTCAGCGTCAGGGTGAAATCCTCATTGGCTTCGATCGCGGTGTCACCGGCGATGCTGATCGTAACCGTTGCTGTCGTGGCGCCGGCAGCGATCGAGCCGCTGAAGCTGATGGGGGCGGTGCCGCCGGCATAATCGGCGGCGTTGGTGGTACCGGCGGCGATGCTGCCGGTGAAATCGACCTGGCCGGTAGTGCCGCCGCTGCGCGCGACGGTGAAGGTGAAGGCGGTGGTGCCGGCATTGCCTTCGTTCTGCGCCACCGTGGCGCCCTGGAAGCCGATGGTCTGGGTTTCGATCGCGCCTATCGTGAAGCCGGACAGGCTGAAGGGCAGGTCGGGCTGGGTGCCGTCGAGCGACTGGTCGCCGGCGCCATCTTGCGTCAGCCAGTTGGCCGGGTTGTTGATGGTGGCGAGATATGCGGCAAAGCTGGCGGCGCCGTTGCGTGCGCCATTGAACAGCGCCACATCCTCGCCGGGGTTGGTGCCGCCGTTGGACAGGTCGATCGCGGTCTGGCCGACGACAAGGCCGGTGCCGGCGAGCGTGCCGCCCGAGATTGCAAAGCCATCATTGGCGATGGCAGCGAGGAAGGTCGTCGGGGCAAAGGCCGCGCCGACATAGGCGTAGACGATTTCGCCATCGCTGCCGAGGCCGCTGCTGCCCGCCGTGGAGCCGAAATTGCTGACCGGGGCCGAGCTGAAACTGTTGATGGTCACGATTGTGCCGGCGGGGATGTCGGTGGTGGCGGTCCAGGTGACCTGGCCTTCACCGGTGTTGAAGGCGGCGCCCTGCCACTCCTGGTCATTGAAATAAATGACCGTGCCGGTGGCGATTTCGCGCAGCGCCACAAACGCCAGATCGTCGTTGCCATCGGCGTTGAAGCCGACAAAGGCGATGTCGCCGGCGGCGAACGGCGCCGGGCCGACGGGGGCGATGTCGAGCGCGAGCACCGAAGGGTCATGGTCGGACGCCGACGACGCGGTGGTCACGAATTCGGAATTGACGTGGACGATGTCGAGCGTCGCTGCCGC
>JANOCM010000379.1:0-2819 GCA_031412175.1 Alphaproteobacteria bacterium | reverse complement strand
CTGGGCCGGCAAGGATCTGGCGACCGAAGCCGAATATGAATATGCGGCGCGCGGCGGGCTGGAGGGCAAGACCTATGCCTGGGGCGACGTCTTCCGGCCGGGCGGCAAGCACATGGCCAACACCTGGCAGGGCAAGTTTCCGTTCCAGAACCTGAAGGAGGACGGCTGGGAGGCGACGGCGCCGGTGGGCAGCTATCCGGCCAACGGCTATGGCCTCTACGACATGATCGGCAACACCTGGGAATGGACGCAGGACTGGTTCGCGCCGAAACACCGCGTCGATACGGCCAAGGCCTGCTGCATCCCGAAGAATCCGCGCGGGCCGGCAGCGGGCACGCTCGACCCGTCGGCGCCGATCCCGCAAAAGGTACTGAAGGGCGGCAGTTTCCTGTGCGCCCCCAGCTATTGCAAGCGCTACCGCCCGGCTGCGCGCCATGCCGAGACGATCGACACCGCCACCTGCCACATCGGTTTCCGCTGCGTGACGCGGCCTTAATAGACCCACTGCAGGCGGGTCGGCAGCGTATCGTTCTCGCCGCGCACACCGAACCGTTCGGTCCAGCCATGGCCATAGGACAGACCGATTTTCCGGCGCGTCGTAGCCCACCAGTTGATGCCGGCCATGACGCGATCGAACTCGCCGTCCTGCACCGACCGGTTGTCGAGATTGACGTGCGAGAAGCGCAGCACCAGTTCCGGCGCGCCCCAGCGGCGCCTCCCGCAGGTCGAGATTGCAAAAGGTCGACGGCGCAATAATCCTCATGCCCTCGAAACAATTGCAAAGCCTGGAAGATTAGAAGCTGAATTCGAGTCCGATCGTCGGCCCGATCGATTGCAACATCGCCGGAATATCACGCGGGCGGAACGACAATTGTCCAATTCCAGCGCATTGTGCGCCGATTGTCAGGCGGCGCGACGGGCCCCGCTGGCGAGGGCCTGGTAGGTGCCGAACAGATCTTCGAAATGCTGGTCCATCGTCCGCGTCGCCGGGGCCGCCGCCAGCGTCGAGGCGCGCAGCGCCGGCAGTTGCGCAATCGCCTCGCCGATGACCGTTGCGGCGCTGGCGGCATCGCCGGCGGCGTAGCGCAGGCCCAGTCCGGGCAGCGCCTGGTCGCCGGCGCCGCCTTCATCGGGCACGACGATCGGCAGCCCCGAAGCCAGCGCCTCGGCCTGCACCATGCCGAAGGTTTCGGCGCTGGCTCCGTGCACCAGCAGGTCGGAACTCGCCAGCAGCCGCGCCACTTCGATGCGATCCGATATCGGCGACAGCAGCAGGATGTGCGGATTTTCGCCGACGGCGCGCAGCACCGGGGCGCGGCCATGGCCATCGCCGACCAGCACCAGCCCCAGCGGCCGGCTATAGCCCGCGGCCGTCGCCCCGGCGACGATCAGCGGCCAGCGTTTTTCGGGCGAGAAGCGCCCGATGCCGAGCAGCAATGTCGCTGTTTCGGGTAGCCCGCAGCGTTCCAGTAATCGCGCCCGCAACGCCGGATCGCGCAGTTCCGGCGTGAAAACTCCCGATTCCACTCCCATCGGAATGGTGCGGACACGCTGCAGCCCGCCTTCGGTCATCCGGGCGGCAAGGCTGGGCGACGCGCAGACCACCATGTCGAACCCGGCGTCGAGCCGGCGCAGATGGCGCCAGAACCAGTCGAAGCCACGGTCGATGGTCTTGCGGCTGACCATGCCTTCCAGCCAGCGATAGGCCCAGGCCGACAGTGGATCGGCGTGCATGACCAGTGCGCGCGGCGCCGCGCCCTGCCATTCGGCAACCGCGGTGGCGCTGCCCCATGGCGACGACGCCTCGACGAATTCCGGCGCATGCCGGTCGAGCGCATCATGGATGACGGCGTCGTTCTCGAAATAGAAATAGCTGCGGTCGAGCGGAAAGCGCGGCGACTTGATGCTGATGATGCGTGCGCGTGGCCCGATGACCTCCGTCGCGGCCTCGACGCCCGGCACGACGACGGTCAGATCATGTCCCACCCGGCCGGCGGCGAGCAATTTGTTGCGGGTATAGGTGCGGATGCCGCCGCCGGTGGGGGAATAGAGCGCCGAAATGTCGACGATCTTCATTTGGCCGACTTGCCCAGGGGTCCGAAGCTCAACAGGCCGCGGCGATAATTGAGGATGATCGGCACCGTCGTCAGGCCATTGCCGGCAACCAGCGCCGCCGATTTCGCCTTGGGTTTCGACCAGCCGAGCTTGGGGTTGCCCGGAAAGCCGATGCCGTCGCTCGACAGCCCGAACTTGTGGTTGGAATCGCGGTCGTGGAGCAGGGACAAGGTATAGTTGCCCGGCCCCGGAACGCGGATGCAGATCTGCGCCGGGCCGGTCGCGGGCACCGGCACATCGGCGCGACGGAACGTCTTGCCGGCCATCACCAGCAAGTTGTCGTCCTGCAGGAAATCCTCGTCATTGGCGGGATATAGCTCGACGCGCAGCCGACCGCTGCGATCCTTCAGCCCCTGCGCGACGACAATCAGCGCCGGCCCGCTTTCATTGGCGCGGCACAGGCCTTCGGCCAGCCCGAGGTCCGGCGACGGCCGGATTCGCGCCGGCTCGGCGGCCTGTGCCGTCGCCGCAAGGCCGGCGACTGCGAGCGCAAGAACAACCTTCATCGCCGCCTCCAGCCCGCCGCGTCGGCGGCGACAAGCGCCAGCCCGAGGCCGAGGTGGGTCGCCAGGATCAGGCTGGCCATCATCGTCATCAGCGCGCCGATATCGGCGTCATGGCCGATCATGAACACCGCCAGCCCGGCAAACACGATATCCTTGTTGGGCAGCAACGGCAGCCGCGACAGCAGCATCCGCATCGCC
>JANOCM010000378.1:0-14308 GCA_031412175.1 Alphaproteobacteria bacterium | reverse complement strand
TGCTCGCCACGATGACATCGGGCCGCGATGTCGAACGCCGCGCGCTGGCGACGGCGACCGCCGCCGAAACCATCGCGGCGGCGCAGGATGTGCTGCGCGACCGCATCGAGGCGATGGTGGCGGAAGCGGTGTTCGGCCCGGGCCAACCCACCGTCGATGCCTATGGCGAGGCAGCGCGGCTCGATTTCACCGCGCCGCCGGCGCAGGCGCTGCGGCCACTGCCGCCGCAGCGCTTCCGGCTGCAGCTGGCGCGCAATGGCGAACTGGTGCTCTACAGCATCGACACGCAGACGACGATCACCGATCCGGAAGCCCCCGCCGTCGCCGGCTGGACGCGGCAGCCGCTGCTCGCCGGGGTCGCCGGGCTCGATATCGCCTATTATGGCGTCGCGCCGCCCGATGGCCAGCGGCGCTGGCGCAGCCGCTGGTACAACCGGCCGGGCCTGCCCGAACTGGTCCGCATCCGGCTGGCATTTCCGGCGGGTGACCGCCGGGTCTGGCCCGACCTCATCATCCGCCCGGCAGCGACGATCAACAGCGCCTGCCTGATCGAACGCACCACCGGGCGTTGCCGGGGCGCAGTCTGATGGCGGCGCCGGCAATCCTCGATGCCGACATGGCGACGCTGGCGCGCTGGGGCCGCAGCGGGCTGGCGTGGTGGCTGGAGGAACTCCACGCGCTGGTGCCGGCGCCGGTCAAGGCGCGGCTACAGGGCCGGCCGCTGCTCGAGGCGCGGTTCGACGGCCGCGATATCGCGCTGACCCGCCGCGGCGTCGCCGTACCGCGCGCCGATGCCCCGGTGGCGATGATCCTGCCGGCCGGCGCGGCGCTGGTGCGCAGCGTGCCGCTGCCAGTGCTTGGGCGCGGCGATCTGCGGCGGCTGCTGGCGATCGAGGCCGAACGGCTGCTGCCCTTTGCCGCCGGCACGGCGCTGGTCGCCCACGAGGCCGGTGCAGCCCGCGGCGACGGCCAACAAATTGTCGATGTCGCCGGCCTGCCACTGGCGGCGGCGGAAGCCGCGATGGCGGCGGCGGATCGCGCCGGGCTGCAGGTTCACCAGTTGCGTGTCGCCGATGCCGGCGGCGCGCCGCGCTTCGATTTCCTGCCCGGCTGGGCGCGCGACAGTGCCGCGGCGGGGCAGGGGCCGCGGCGCTTCTGGTGGTCGGCGGTCGGCGTCGCGCTGGTCGTCAATCTCGGCGTGCTGATCGGCCGCGACATCGTCGATTTGCGCGAAACCGAGGCGCTGGTGGCGAGCCACGCGACGACGGCGACGCTGGCGCGGGCGCTGCGGGCGCGGGTTATCGGCGAGGATGCGGCGCGGCGGGCGCTGGTACAGCGCCGCGGGGCGCAGGATCCGCTGCCGGTGCTCGCGGCGCTGACCCGCGCGCTGCCCGATGCGGTGTGGCTGCAGCGGCTGGCGTGGGATGGCCGCCAGCTGCGCATCGCCGGCTACAAGCCCGGTAGCGTCGATGCCGTCGCGGCGCTGCGGCGGACGCCGGGCTTTGTGGGGGTGCGCAGCACGGCGGGCGATGTGCCGGCGCAGGTCGCAGCCGCGCAGCCGTTCGAGGTTACTGCCGACTATGTCGGGGCGCCGCGATGACCCGGCTGTCATTGCGTGAACGTCGGCTGGTCGCCGTGGCGCTGCTGATGGCGGTGGTGGCGCTGCTGCTTTACGGCGTCGTGCTGCCGATCGTCGATGGGTTCCAGGCGCGCGCCGACGCGCGCACCGCGCTGCTCGACGGCTATGCCCGCGACGAACGCGCCGTGTTGCAGATCGCCTCGGCGCGGCGCGCCGCCGAGGCGCAGCGCCGCGATGCCGCGCGCTTCCGCATCGCCGGCGGCAACGCGACGGTCGCCGCCGACCGGTTGAAGGAACGCGTCGCCGCCGCCGTCACCGCCAGCGGCGGTGACCTGCGCAGCGTCGAGGATATTGCCGCCGCCACCGGCGTCGTGCGGGTGCGCGCCGATGCCCGGCTGACCACGGCGCAACTGGCGGCGATGGCCGCCGCGATCCAGCGCAGCGAGCCGCTGCTCGTCGTCGAAACCCTTACCGTCACCGCCGACCAGGCGCTCCAGTCCGGTCGCGCCGCCCCCATGGATGTTCGCCTTGAAGTTTCCGGCCTCCTTGCCGCCGCCTCGCCGCGCTGACCGCACGCGGTTGCCGGCGGCGCTGGCAGCGCTGCTCGTGCTGCTGCTGGCGGTGCAGTTGCTGCTGCCGTCGACGGTGGTGCTGCCCGATGCCGGGCTGGCGCCGCCGTTGCGGCTGCGGCCGGTCGCCGTCGCGCCGCGCGCCGTCGATCCCGAAATCGCGCTGCGGCCGCTGTTCGCCCCCGGCCGCCGCGAAACCTATGTCCCCGGCGTCGCCGAGAAATCGGCCCCGCTCGAGGGCGCGCGTGCGGTCGGGCTGATCACCGCGCGCGGCGGTGCGCGGTTGTTCCTCCAGGCGCCCGATGGCCGGACCAGCGCCATCGCGCCGGGCGGCGTCTATCGCGGCTGGCAACTCGTCCGCATCGGCCCGGCCGAGGTGGCGTTCCGCCGCGGCGCCGAAACCGTCACCCTGCCGATCACCGCCAGCGTCCCCCCGGTCAGCGCCATCCCGGCGGCCGCCGAAGCACCGGAAGAAGAAGAAGCCCAATGACCCGCCAGCCGCCGATCGCCCCGAAGCTGACGCTGACCATCACGCTGGCCGCCGTGGTCGCCAGCTGTGCGCCGCCACCCGCCGCCGAGCCGCTGCCGCCGCCGATGCCCGAGTTCACCTCCGCGCCGGCACCGGCACCGCTGCCACCGCCACCCGCCGCCGATCCGCAGGTTCGCGCCACCGTCGTTACCGGCACGCCGCCATCGCGCGCGGTAACACCGCCGGCCGCGCCGCGCTCCGGCGATATCAACCTGAATTTCCCCGCCGCCGATGTGCGGGTCGTGGCGCAGGGCGTGCTCGGCGACATCCTGCGGTTGCCGTTCACCATCGCGCCGGGGGTGGCCGGCAATGTCACGCTGGTCACCGCCGCGCCGGTGCCGCGGTCGAGCGTCTTTGGTTTGTTCGAGGAGGCTTTGAAGACCGCCAATCTCGCCATCACCCAGCAGGGCGGCGTGTTCACCATCCGCTCGATCCTCGAGGCACGCGCGCAAGGTGCCGTCGGCGCCGGCGGCGCGCCGGGCTTTGCCACCGAAACCGTGACCTTGCAGTTCGTCAACGCCGACGAAATGCGCAAGCTGCTCGATTCGGTCATGCCCGGCGTGGTGACGCGCAGCGATGGCGGCCAGAACACGCTGCTGCTGTCGGGCACCACCGGGCAACGCACCAACGCCCGCGCGCTGCTGGCGCAGTTCGACGTCAACTGGCTGCGCAACATGTCGTTCGCGCTGGTGGTGCCGCAGCGCACCGATGCGCGGCTGATCGTTCCCGAACTCGACAAGCTGATCAACGCCGCCGATGCGCCGACACGCGGCCTGGTGCGGCTGATCGCCATGGAGCGGCTGAACGGCATCCTGGCGATCACCGCGCAGCGCCAGTATCTCGACGATGTCCGGCGCTGGATCGAAGTCCTCGACCGCGAGGGCGAAAACAACGAACGCCGGCTGTTCGTCTATCGCGTCCAGAATGGCCGGTCGAAGGACCTCGCCAAGGTGCTCAACACCGCCTTTGGCAACAACGTCGGGCGCGATACGGCGAGCGCCGGCGGGCGTGACGATTTCGCGCTCGACGGCGCGGCGCGGGCCGGCGGCGGGCTGGGTGCGGGCCCGCCGGAGCCTGCGCCCGTGGCAACGCGCGGCGGGGCAGCTTCGGGGCTGGCCGTCAACCCCAATGATCCGGCCACCGCTCAGGCAGCCGCTGCCGGCGGATCGGCGATGCGCGCGGTCATTTCGAGCGACGAAGCCAACAACGCCATCATCATCTTCGGCACGCCGCGCGACTATGCGGTGATGGAGGATGCGCTGCGCAAGCTCGACGTGCTGCCGCTGCAGGTGCTGATCGAGGCGGCGATCACCGAGGTCACGCTCAACAACGACATGCGCTATGGCGTGCAGTGGAATTTCCAGCAGGGCGAGACCAATTTCGCGCTGACCAACGGCACGACATCGGCGCCGACGCGAGTCTTCCCGGGCTTTTCCTTCTTTTTCTCCAACAACAACAGCATCTCGGCGACGCTCAACGCGCTCGAGAACCGCACCCGCATCAACGTGCTGTCGGCGCCCAAGCTGATGGTGCTCAACAACCAGACCGCGGCGCTGCAGATCGGCAACCAAGTGCCGGTGGCGACACAATCGGCGGTCGGGGTCGTCAATCCCGATTCGCCGATCGTCAATTCGATCGAATATCGCGACACCGGCGTCATTCTGAAGGTGACGCCGCGGGTCAACGCCAGCGGACTGGTGCTGCTCGACGTCGCGCAGGAGGTCAGCGATGTGGTGCGCACCGATTCGTCGACGATCAACTCGCCGACGATCTCGACGCGGCGCATCTCGACCTCGATCGCCGTCCAGGATGGCCAGGTCATCGCGCTCGGCGGCCTCATTCGCGACAACCGCAACCGCACCAAATCGGGGCTGCCGGTGCTGTCGCGGATTCCGATCATCGGCGGGCTGTTGTTCGGCAATACCAGCGACGCCACCGACCGCACCGAACTGCTGGTGCTGCTGAAACCGCGGGTGGTGCGCACCATCGACGATGCCCAGGCGGTGACCGACGAATTGCGCGCCAAGATCATGGCGGTGCCGCCGATCCGGGACGGGCGGGTGCCGTGATCGGGGCGCGCCAGGACGAAGCGGGCTATGCCATTTTGGCGGCAGTCGTCGCCATGGCGGTGCTGGCGCTGATGTCGCTGGCGCTGATCGACGGCAGCCGCGGCGTCACCGCCGTCGTCGTCGCCGGTGCCGAACGCGCTCGGCTGGCAGCGGCGGCCGATGCCGGGCTGGCAATCGCCGTCCGCAACCTCGCCGAGCCCGACCGCAGCCGGCGCTGGAGCATCGACGGCCGGCCGCGCAACGCCCGGTTCGACGGCACCGACCTTGTCATCACCATCGAGGATGAACGCGGCAAGGTGCCGATCAACCAGCTCGCCGACGAACAGGTGCGGGCGCTGTTCGAGGTGCTGGGATCGACGGGGGCCGATCTCGACGCGCAGACCGACGCGTTCCTCGATTGGCGCGACGACGATGACGAGGTCCGCGCCAACGGCGCCGAGGCGCCCTATTATGCGCCGCTGAAGCGCACCCCGCGCAACGGTGCGCTGCGCAGTGTTGAGGAAATCATCATGATCCGCGGCATGACGCCCGCAATCGTGGCGCGGTTGCGCGCGACGGCGACCGCCTATCGCGACCAGCGGGAAGGTTTCGATGATCGTTTCGCCACGCCGCTGGCGCTGTCGATCATGAGCGGCGGCGGGCTGGGATCGCCGGCTGTCATCAACCGCGAGCGCGAACTCGCCGGCCAGCGTGTCGCCATCGATCTCGCCGAAACCGAATCGCTGGTCGGCCGGCCGTTGACGATCCGCGTCGTGGCGCGGCGGCCGGGGGGCAGCCGGCTGATGCGCGCGACGGTGATCCAGCTGACCGGGCGGCCGGATGTGCCCTATGGGATACGCACCGTTGACCGGTAACGCCGACGATCAGCCGGGCCGCACCCGGATCCGTGTGGCGCAGGTGCTGCTCGTCGTCGCGGTCGGCTATAATCTACCGCTGTCCATCATCAACGCACATGGCGTCACCATGGGGCGCGGCGCGGTCATCGGCGTCGAGACGCTGTTGATGGCGGCCGGGCTGGCGCTGGCGCTGGTGCATTGGCGGCCGGCGATGACGCGCTGGGTGCTGATGATCGCGACCTTCCTGGTGCTGTCGCTGGTGCTGGCGCAGCTCCGCCAGGGCTTTGATCCGAAAAGCTTTCGCGACACGCTGATGTTCGCGGTGTTCATCATGGTCGGCATGCTGGTGCCGTGGCGCGATGCGCGGCGGGTGTTCGTCGCGCTCCACGTCGTCATCCTCGCGGTGATGCTGGTCGAGCTGTTCTTGCCCCTGCAATATGGCGCGCTCGTCGATCCGCGATCCTATTTCATAAGCAGCCGCGGCTTCACTCCCGAACAGCTGAGTGGCGACAGCAATCTGTTCAGCGCCTCACGTCCCGATGAACGCTATCTGCTGCCGTGGACCGGCTGGAACCGCGCGTCGTCGATCTTTCTCGAGCCGCTGAGTCTGGGCAATTACGTCAGCTTTGCCGCGCTCGCCATGATGCTGTTCTGGCGCGACTGGCCGGTGCGGCTGCGCGCCTTCATGGCAGTGTCGCTGGCAGTCATCCTTGTCGGCTGCGACGGGCGCTTTGCCGGCATCAGCGCGCTCGTGCTGCTGCTGGCGGCGCCGCTGCTGCGCCGGCTTCCCGCGGCGCTGGCGCTATTCTACCTGCCATTGGGCGTCGCCGCGGCGCGGATCGCCAGCCAGGCGGGCCATTGGAGCCCGCTCAACGATGATTTCCCGGGCCGGATCGCGCGCGGCATGAAGCAGCTGTTCCGCCTCGACAGCTTTGACCTGCTCGGCTTTTCGGTGCCGACGCCGGCGCTCGCCGACAGCGGCATTGCCTATCTGGTGATGTCGCAATCGCTGCCCGGCGTCGTCGTGCTGCAGCTGTTTCTCTATCTGCAACCGGGGCTGCAACGGCCCGAGCAGCGGCTGTATCTCCACGCCACGGCGCTGACCTTCACCTTGTCGATCCTGGTGTCGATCTCGATGCTGTCGATCAAGACGGCGGCGCTCTACTGGTTCGTGATGGGCGTGATGATCGCGCTGCCGCGACAGCAGGAGGCCCGCCGGACGCTGGGTCCGGCGGGCCTTGCTGTCGCGCCGGTCGGGGAGCGCGTTCAGCCGATATAGTCGATGAACGTCCCGCCGACGCCGTCGCTCGACGCCTGGAACAGCGCTGCATCGAAGCTGCCAGTCAGCCCGAACGAGAACGCCTTCAGCGCGCCGGCGCCATCGGGATCGATGGTCAGCATGTTGTCGGCAAAGGCAAAGGTCACCGCTGCCGAATTGACGACGTTGGTCAGCTGCAGCCGGTCGCCGGCGCCGAAATCGGTGATGGTGTCGCCGGTGAAGTTCTTGGTGCCGTCGCGGAAGATGTCGGCACCGCTGCCGCCGGTCAGGATGTCGAGGCCCAAGCCGCCGGTGATGATGTCGTTATCGCCGCCGCCATTGAGGTTGTCGTTGCCGCCAAGGCCGATCAGCGTGTCGGCACCGGCCGAACCGATGATGGTGTCGCCGGATGCGCCGGCGTTGATGCTCTTGATCCCGATCAGCTGGATGAGGCTGAAATCGAGCGAATCGGCATCCGGCGAGCCGCCGATGGTGACGTTGATGCGGCCGTCGGCATCGATGATCTCAACGCCGGTGATGGTGCCGATGCCGATGCGGGCCCCGTTGCTGCCGGCCTTGATGGTGTCGATGCCGGTGCCGCCGTCGAAGTTGTCGAGGCCGCTGTTGCCGACGACGAGGAAGGTGTCGTTGCCGGCATCGCCGAACAGGAAATCGACGCCGGCGCCGGCGACGATCGTATCATCGCCATTGTTGCCGTTGACGGTATCGAACCCCGAACCGGCATCGAGATAATCGTTGCCGAGGCCGCCGGTGATGATGTCGTCGCCCGATGCCGTGCTGATGCGGTCGTCGCCGCCGCCGCCGTTGACGGTGTCGGCGAACTTGGTCGCCTTGATGTTGTCATTGCCTTCGCCGCCGTTGATGGCGACGAAATCACCTTCGGCGATGACGATGCCGGTCAGGTTGATGATGTCGTCGGCGGCGGTGCCCGAGATCGACACATTGCCGAAGCCGTTGGCGTTGATTTCCTCGATCTTGCCGAGCGAGCCCGTCGTCAGCGTGATGACGGCATTTTCCTTGTTGGCGGAAATCACGTCGTAACCGGCGCCGCCGATGTACATGTTGGCGCCGCCGCCGCTGACGAGGAAGGTGTCGCTGCCGTTGCCGCCGTTGAGGATGTTGGTACCGCCACCGCCATCGATGGTGTCGTTGCCTTCGCCGCCGATCAGCGTGTCGTCGCCGCTGCCGCCGGTCAGGAAATCGTCATTGGCGGTGGCGGTGATCGTCTGGCCACCGTTGCCGGCCTTGATCTCGGCGATATTGGTCAGCGCGATGGCCGAGAAGTTATAGACAAGGCCGGCGCCGTTCTGCGTCAGGATCCGGACGTTGCTGAAACCGCCCGCCGTGATTTCCTGGATGTTGGCGATGGTGGCGATGCCGATCGTGGCGTTGTTGGCGGCGCCTTCGATGATGTTGGTGCCGGTACCGCCATCGAAATTGTCGAACCCGGCACCGACGCCGACGCGGAAGATATCGTTGCCGCCGGCGCCGAACATCGTGTCGTTGCCGCCGCCGCCATTGATGACGTCATCGCCCGCCGAGCCGATGATGGTGTCGTTGCCGGCGCCGCCGTTGATCGACGTGATGTTGACCAGCAGCGTGCCGGTGAAATCGAGAATGTCGTCACCGGTCGACCCGACGATGCTGACCGGCGCAAAGCCGCCCGCGTTGATTTCCTCGATGCCCGAGATGAAGCGCAGGCCGATGGCGACATTGTTGGCGGTGGCGACGATCTTGTCATAGCCTTCGCCGCCGGTGACGCTGTCGATGCCGTCCTTGACGCCGACGTTGAAGATGTCGTTGCCACCTTCGCCATCGAGCACATCGTTGCCGAAGCCGCCGATGAAGGTGTCGTTGCCGACATTGCCGGTCAGCGTGTCGACGCCGCCCTTGCCGATGATCGTCCAATCTTCGGCCGTATTTGCAGTGAAGGAATCATTCCCGGCAGTTCCAGTAAATGTCGGCATTGCACACCTCATGATTTAGAATTGCAGCAGAGATTTGGTTAATGAACGATTTCGAATAACAGCTCTGCATGACGCGGCTGTTTCTGATTTGTTACACGCGCCGATATTGTACGGGATCAGTCGATCCGTGGGTCCGCGGCGGTCAGCCCCCAGGCCGTGAAGCGATAGGGCTGGGGGTCGCGGTTGCGCTGCGAACGCGCTGGACGGCCGCCGCCGGCTGCCAGGCTGCCGGCACCGGCCAGATCGCCGCGGCCGGGAAAATGATAAAAGACATGGGCGCCGATCTGGCCGACCCTGACCATCGCCGGCGCCCAGCGCGGCGCCACATAGTCGGCGTGATAATGCGTCGCCGCGCCGACCTGCGGCGGCAGGCTGCCGTCGATGGCCTGCGCCGCGATGCGCCGCGAATCGGCCCAGGTGCGCGCCGACAGCGTGCGGCGCAACGACCCGTCGCAGGTGAAGGTGAACTGGCAGCCGGTGCGGCGCGTCGAGCCCTGGAAGACAACGCCGCAGACGGTTTTCGGAAAGGCGCGGTGGTGGAGGCGGTTGATGACGACCTGCGCCACCGCCTGGCGGCCGGATTCGGGCTCGTTGGCGGCTTCATAGGCGACCGCCTGCGCCAGGCATTCGATCTCGGCATCGCGGCCGGGTGCCGCCAACCCCAGTGAATCGTCGCTGCGCGATGCCGGCCCGGTGGCGCCGATGCTGCCATAGTCCGCTGGCAGCACCACGCCCGCCCGGCTCGCGCCGGGCAGGGCGGCCGCAAAGGCGATAGCGACCAACAGCTTGCCGTTGCGCAGAATGTCCACCCAATGTTCGCCAGGACGCACCGGATTGGTGCAGAAACAACCGCTATATCGTCAGCAAGTATTGCAGTTATGTTTCAGTATTGGCTTATGTCACGTAATTTTCATGTTGATGGTCTTTAGAGGCGTCACTGCAATCGGCATCAGTACAGCGACTCGTGGGGCGTTCACCGTCCTGCCGATCGCCGTTGATTCGCAGCCGCGGCCCGTCAATTCCGGCAGGCGCGCACAATGGGGCGGGGGACGACCGGGACGATGAACGGCTTTTCCAGCCTGTCGCAGATGAGCCTGGCGGTACGCGGGCGCTGGAAGCTGGCGAGTCTTGTCGGCGGCGGGGTGGCGATCGCCATCTGCCTCGTCGCTGCGATGCTGCCGCCCCGCTATACCGCCACCGCCTGGATCGTTTTCAACAACCGCGCCTCCGACGCCATTGTCGACAAGAACGACAGCCTGGCATTCAGCGCCTATGTTAATGGCGAGGTCGATCTGATCGGCAGCCGCCGGGTGCTGCAGAATGTCGCCAGCCAGCCCGAATTGCTGAAGGACCCGCGCACCCTGGCGCAGCAGGAACGCTATCAGAAGGGCAAGGCACCGCTGCAGGATTGGCTGGTCGATCATATCGGCCGCAACACCGTCGTCGCGTCGGCGCGCGGCGTGCGCACCGTTTCGATCGCGACGCAATTCGACGATCCGGTGTGGGCGGCAACGGTCGCCAATCTGGTGGCACGATCATACCTCGGCACGGCGGTCGATCTCAAGGTGTCGCCGGCCCGCCAGAATGTCGCTTTCTTCAAGGCGCAGACCGCAACGCGCGCCGCCGAACTGGCGCGCGAACAGGCCGAATTGCAGGCGTTCCTGAAAGCCACCGGCATGACCGGGCTGGAGGCCAATTCCGACGCCGACGAGCTGCAAGTGCGGGCGCTGTCGGAACGGCTGGGGACGGCGCAGGCCACCCGCGCCGGCACGGCCGCCGAAAGCGGTACCGGCGGCATCGACGCAGCGGTCTCGGCGGGCATGATCGCCAGCCCGGTCGTCCAGCAGCTGCGCGGCGCCATCGCCACCCAATCGGCGGCGCTGCGCGACATGAAGGTGCTCAGCGGCCCCAATTTCCCGGCGGTTGTCCAGGCCCAGGCACGACTCGACGAGTTGCAGGGGCAATTGGCTGCCGAGCTCGCCAAGGTCTCGCGCGGCATCGAACGCCGCAACATCGTCGCCGGCCGTGAAGGCGCCGAGATCGGCGCGCTCGAGGCCGGCAAGCGCCAGATGCTGACCGCAACGGCAGCCAACCGCGCCAGGCTCCAGCTGCTCAACGGCAATGTCGCGCGCGCGCGTGCCAATTATGATGCGGTCGCGGCGCGGCTGGCCGATGTCGAGCTGCAAAGCGCCGTCGACGCCCCCAGCGCCGCCATTCTGTCGCCGGCAACGCCGCCGCGCGGGGCCTCGTTTCCCAACTGGCCGCTGGTCGTGCTGCTGGCGCTGGCTGCCGGCGCGGTGTCCGGCGTGCTGGCAGCGTTGACCAAGGAATTGCTGGTGCCGCGCGTGCGCTCGCGGCTCGATCTCGAAACCCTGCTCGGCGGTGCGCCGGTGCTTTGTGACCTGACCGCCTGATGCGTATCCAGAGCGCCCGCCACGACAATGTCGCTGCGATCGATCGCCGCCCGGCACCTGTCGACAATTTTGCCGGCAATGGTGAGCCGGACCGCATCGGCGCCCTGCTGGTGGCGCGCGGCGTGATTACCCCCGAACAGGCCGAGCAGGTTTCGCGGGCACAGCGCGGCACGCGGCAGCGGTTCGGCGAGACGGCGGTGGCGCTGGGCTTTGCCTCGCAGGACGCGGTCGACGCGGCGCTGGCCAGCCAGTTCAATTTCTCGGTGGCGGCGCCCGGCGCGTCGCGGCTGCACGAATCGCTGATCACCGCGCGCGGCCAGCGCGACCGCGCCTCCGAACACATCCGCAGCCTGCGCACCAACCTGTCGCACGTGCTGATCGACCTGCCCGCCGATACCGCAGTGACGGTGGCGAGCGTCACCGGCACGGTCGGGCGGCGCCTCATCGCCAGCAACCTCGCGATCGCATCGGCGCAGGCCGGCGTGCGGACCTTGCTCGTCGATGCCGATCTGCGGACGCCGACGCTGCACCGGCTGTTCGACACCAGCGACAACGCCGGGCTGTCGACATTCCTCGCCGGGCGCCAGGCCGAGCCGGCATTGCAATCGATCGCCGCCATCCCGGGGCTGCAATTCCTGCCGGCCGGGCCGGTGCCGCCCAATCCCGCCGAATTGCTTGCCAAGCTCGGCACGCTGCTGCCGCTGCTGCGCAGCCATTCGCGTGCCGATCTCATCCTGTTCAATGCCCCGGCGGTCGAAGCCGCCGAGGATGTCTATGTCATCGCCGCGGCGGCACCGGCGGTGCTGATGATCGCGCGGCGGCATTTCACCCGCGCCCGGGCGCTGACCGCAGCGGCAGCGCGGCTGCAACTGGCGGGCGCCAGGATCATCGGATCGGTGCTCAATGTGGCCTGATTTCAAGAATTTCGATACGGTCGGCAATGACGGCACGCTGGCGTTCGGCTTTCCGCACCAGGGCCCGCCGGCGTGGCGCCAGCATTGGCAAGCGGTCGTCACGCAGGTTGCGGTGGCACCCGACAGCGATGCCAAGGACGCGTTGCTCGACAGTTTCGCGCGCGGCAGTGGGGTCAGGACGCTGGGTTTCGTCAACGCCCATGCGATGAACCGCGCCGTCGATGACCCGGTCTTTGCCGGCGATCTGCTGGCGCTCGACCATCTGGTTCGCGATGGCATCGGCGTCCACGCGCTGTACCGGATGATCGGCAGCCGGTCGGGCATGAACCTCAATGGCACCGACCTGTTGCCCGAACTGATCGCGCGCTTTGCCGGGCAACGCATTGCGCTGTTCGGCACCCGGCTGCCGATCGTCGATGCCGTCGCCGCGACGTTGCGGCGCGAGCATGGCTGCGAGGTCATCACTGCCGATGGCTTTCGCCCCGATGGCTATTATCTCGAACGCGTTGCCGCGGAGCGGCCGGCGCTGGTCGTGCTCGGCATGGGCATGCCCAAGCAGGAGCGCGTCGCCCGCCAGCTGAAGTTCGGGCTGACGCATGATGTCGCCATCGTCTGCGGCGGCGCGATCCTCGATTTCCTGTCCGGTGACAAGCCGCGGGCGCCCTATTGGATGCGAAAATCGGGACTGGAGTGGGTATTCAGATTGAGCCTTGAACCAAAACGCCTGTTCGGCCGCTATGTGGTCGGCAATCCGCTGTTCCTGATCCGCTCGGCGCTGCTGGCGTTGCTGCCGGAAGACGCGCGACCGAGGCCGCGCGCGCTGCCCGAGCGGCCGCCGGCGAGCGAGCCCTTCGGCATCGGCGGTCCGGCGGCGGCACTGCCCGAACGCCGGGTCGTTGCGGCGCCGGAGCCGGCCGCGCCGGCCATCGCGGCAAGCCCGGCGCCGGCGTTGCGCGCGGTGCCGGCATCGGCGGTATCGGTGTTTTCGGCCAATCGTCCGGTCGTCGCGCGCGAGGATCTGTTCGGCCGCGAGCCCGATCTCGACCGGCTGCTCGCCTGGGTGCTCGACCAGAGCGGCAACGCGCTGATTTACGGCCCGCGCGGCTATGGCAAGACCTCGCTGGTGCGGGTGTTCGGCGAAATCGCCGATTCGCGCCGCCATATCGTGCTTTATGCCTCGTGCTCGCGCGACATCGCCTTCGACGCGCTGATGCAGACCTATCTGCGCGACATTCCCGACTGCCATCTTGCCGACAATGGCCTGCCGCCGCCGGCGACCGTCCAGGATGTCGCAGCGCGGCTGGCGGCGGTGTCGGGCACGTCGCTGGTGCTGATCATCGACGAATTCGACCGTATCGAGCGCGACGATACGCGGCAGAGCATCATCGAACTGGTCAAGGACGTGTCGGACCTCACCGCGTCGGTGCGCTTTGTCATTGTCGGCGTTGCCACCGACGCCAGCGCCATCCTCGGCTATCACCCGTCGATCCATCGCTGCATCACCTGCGTGCCGCTGGCGCGGCTCGATGCCCCGGCGGTCCGCGAGATGTTTGTCGGCAAGGCGCGCGCCGACGGGCTGATCGTCGGCGAGGACGAGATCGCCGACGTCGTCGCGCTGACCGCCGGGTCGGCCTATCACGCCCAGCTGATCGGGCAGAAGCTGGTGTCGAAGGCGCGGCATTCGGGAGACATGCGCATCGATGCGCGGGCGCTCGACCTGGTGATCGACGAAATCATCGACGATGCCATGCTGATCGACCATGGCGTCCAGCGGCTGGAACGCGCGATGCGTGACAGGGCCGACAATGCGCTTTTGCTACAGCTGGCGCAGCGGGCGCTCGCCGGCCGCAACGATGTCATCGATATCGGCGATACCGAGGTTGCGTTGCTGGCGCTGTGCGCCCGGCTGGCCGGCGACGGCATTGTGCAGCCGGTCAATCCCGATCGGCCGCGCGACGGGCTGCGCTTTGCCAACGCCTTCACGCCGCAGCTGCTGCTGATGATCGCGCACCGCGCCGCCGCGCCCGTGAAGATGTTGCACTGAAAGATGGCGACCGGCACCGGGGCACGGCCGCGCATCACCCATGTCGTGCGCCAATTCCTGCCGCAAAAGGGCGGGCTCGAGGAATCGGTCTACCAGCTGTGCCGCAAC
>JANOCM010000377.1:0-4269 GCA_031412175.1 Alphaproteobacteria bacterium | reverse complement strand
TCGTCATCGAGAATGTCGCGCAGCAGGTCGGTCAGGCGGGTGATCGTGGTCATGCAATGCTTCCAGACAGGCCAGGGCTGGCCTGGCGGCCGGCCGGCGCGTTGCGGCGCACCATGGCCGAACTGCCTGCGGGCTGCAATTTGAAATGCGTTGCAATCGGGTGAATTTCGGCACCGGGTTGTCTTTGCAAATTTCGCTGGCTAAGCCCGCAACGCACCGCAGGACGTGCCTCGACAAGGGAAGCCCGACGCATGGCGCGCGCGACTGCCGACAATCCTGCCGCCGCGCGCTGGCCCGAAATCATGCTGGCGCTGGCGCTGCTGCTCTGGCTGGTGCCGGTGCGCCACGCCGTGCTCGGCCATGATGTCGTCTGGCAATTGTGGCTCGGCCGCCAGATGGCAAACGGCGTCGGCCTCTACAGCCAGCTTGTCGAGGTCAACCCGCCGCTGTGGTTCTGGCTCGGCGAGGGACTGACCCGGATCGGTATGGCGATCGGGCTGCCGGGGCCGGCGATGCTCACCGGCTTCTTTGTCGCCGCCACCGCGATTTCGGCACTGCTGCTGGCGCTGGCGGTGCGCGATGACCGCCCGGCGATCCGCGCCGGCATCTACGCCGGCTTTGTGCTGGTGGCGCTGGCGACGACCCTGCGCGAATTCGGCCAGCGCGAGCATTTCACGATGCTGACGACGATCCCCTGGGTGGCGCTGCTGGCGCGGCGCCGCGCCGGGCTGGCGACTTCGCTACCGCTGGCGCTGGCGATCGGGCTGTTCGGCGCGGCGGGCTTTGCGCTCAAGCATTACTTTGCCCTCATCCCGGTGCTGCTCGAAATCTGGCTGATTGCCGCCGGTGGCTGGCGCGCGTGGCGGCTGTGGCGGCCCGAACTGCTGGCGCTGGCCGGCGCGGCGCTGGCCTATGTCGCGGCGATCCTGGCGTTTGCGCCGGCGTTCATCTCGGAAATGCTGCCGATGATCGGGCTGGCCTATGGCGAATTCAATTCGCCCTTCGACCTCGTCATCCGCAATCTCGGCCTGCCGCGGCTGGGCCTCGCTGTGCTGGCGCTGGTGCTGATCGGGCGGCGGCCGTCGCCGTTCGCCGCTGCTAGCCTGGTCGCGGCGCTTGGCTTCGGCATAGCCTATCTGCTCCAGGCCAAGGGCTGGCATTATCATCTGATCCCGGTGTCGGGGTTCGTGCTGCTGGCGATCGTGCCCGATGCGGTGCGGGCGCTCACCGACAGCCGGCAGTGGCGGGCGCGGGCGGGTGCCGCGCTGGCCGGCGCGCTGGCGCTCTGGGCGGGGGTGACCGTGGTGCGCGAAGGCACTTACGACACCCCGGCGCGCGCCGCGACCGAGGCGGCGCTTGCCGGCGTGCCGCGTGGGTCGAGCGTGATGATCATGTCGGCCTATGGCAGCGCACCCTGGCCGATGGTCGCCGAACAGGGCTTCACCTGGCCGTCGCGCTATTTCAGCCTGTGGATGCTGCCGTCGATTGCCGCGGCGGGTAGTGACGAACGCGGCGCGAAGCTGGCGTCGCTCGCCACCCGCATCCGCGCCGATACCGCGCACGACTTGCTGTGCAACCCGCCCGAACGGCTGCTGCTCGACAATGCGACGCTGAAGGGTTGGCGGCCGGGCTTCGACTATCTGGCGTTCTTCGGCGCCGATGCCGATTTCGCCGCGCTGCTGCGCCATTATCGCCGCCTGCCCGACAGCGGCAAGCTGGCGGTCTATGGCCTCACCGATCGTGCCGGCATTGCGCGCCCGGCGACCTGTCGGACTGTCTACTGAGTCTCGTCGAGGTTGGTCTCGATGATGAAGCGCGGCCGGCGCTTGGTCTCGAGATAGATTTTCCCGACATATTCGCCGATGATGCCGACGCAGAGTAGCTGCACGCCGCAGATGAAATAGATCGGCACGACGGTCGACGCCCAGCCCGGCACCGTCGAGCGCATGAAGATCGCGGTGACCAGCGCCCACAGCGCCAGCACGAACGACACGCTCGACACGACAAAGCCGAGCAAAGTGATCAGCCGCAGCGGCCGCGTCGAGAACGAGGTGATGCCTTCGAACGCAAAGGTCAGCATCTTGCCGAGCGGATATTTGCTTTCGCCGGCAAAGCGTTCGGCACGGCGATACGGCACGGTGGCGACGCTGAAGCCCAGTTGCGGCACCAGCGCGCGCAGGAACAGGTTGACCTCGCCATAGCCCGCCAGCGCCTGCAACGCGCGCGCGCTCATCAGCCGGTAATCGGCATGGTCGGCGACGATATCGACCCCCATGCCGTGGAGGAATCGGTAGTAGCCCTGCGCCGTCGAACGCTTGAACCAGCTGTCGGTCGTGCGGTCGTTGCGCACGCCGAGGACGATCTCGGCGCCGCCACGATAGGCATCGACCATCGCGCCGATGACCTGCGGATCGTCCTGCATGTCGGCATCGAGGCTGACGACGGCGTCCTGCGTTGCCGTTGCCAGCCCCGCCATCAGCGCATTCTGGTGGCCGCGGTTGCGCGACAGCTTGATCCCCGAAAAGCGCGGGTCGGCGCGCTGGAGATTTTCGATGATCGCCCAGGTGCGATCCTTTGAGCCGTCATCGACGAAATAGACCCGCGCCGAGGCGATGCGGCCGCTCGCCAGCAGGCCGTCGATCAGCGCCGTCAGCTGCCGCGCCGTTTCGGGCAGCACGGCTTCCTCGTTGTAGCAGGGCAGGACGAGGCCGAGGCTCGGCGGGGCGCGCAAGGTCATGGGGTCGCCCGGGTTGGAAAGGCAAAGCGCCGCGCGCCGAGGAACGACAGCAGGGTATAGACCGGCACGCCGAGCGCCTGGGCGATGCGCGCGTCGACGCCAAGGCCTTCGGTCAGCGCGACGACGAGCGCGAATTGCGCGGCATAGGCGACGCCGACGACCATCAGCCAGCGGATGAAGCTGGCGCGCCAGTCGCCGTCATGTGCGAACGTCCAGCCGCGGTTGACGACGAACGAAATGAGGATACCGCCAGCATAGCCGATGGCGTTGGCGACGCGGTAATCGGCGCCGAGCGCCATCGCCGCATAGATCAGCGCCAGGCCCACCGCGCTGTTGAGCACACCGACGGCGAGGAAGCGCGCAAACCGCACCTATTTGCTCGCGACCAGCGAATACTGGCCGCCGAGCGGCAGCCAGGCGAGGCTCGGCTCGAGCCCGCGCATGCCCGCCAGAGCGCGCGGGAAGAAGATGTGGTAGCGGATTTCGGGCGATTTCCAGCCGGCGGCCTTGGCGGCTTTGACAAGGTTCGACGCGCGGATCAGCCGGGCGTTGATGTCGAACGGGCAGGTGTTGACGGCGCGCACGGTCAGCGGATTGTAGGGGTTATGTTCGAAGATCGCCAGCCGGCCGCCGGGGGCGGTGACGCGATTGAGCTCGCCGAGCCAATGGACATGCTCGGCGTGGTCGATGTGGTGGAAGACGCACGCCGAAAAGGCGAGGTCGAAACTGCCGTCGGCGGCGGGGACGCGGTTGTCGGCGACTTCGGCGAATTCGGCGGTGTTGGGGAAGCGCGCCTCGGCGAGTTCGAGGCTGCGCGGCGAGGCATCGGCGCAGGTCAGCGCCGCGGCCGGGAAATATTTGGCGAAGAACGGCATCGACGCGCCGATGCCCGAACCGAAATCGACGATGCGTCGCGGCGCGACCCGCGCCGCATCGAGCAGCGTGCGGACGACGGCGATCTTGTACTCGGCGAAAAACTCCGGGTCCTCGCCGGTCACCGCGATGTTGCTGCGGTGCTGCGCCAGATACTCATCGGCGAACTGGTCGAATTCGGCCCGATCCATCGCTCAACTCCTGCCTGGCACGAGGCGCGAGCTACCAGTGATGCGCTGCAACATCAACTCCGGTAATCTGCGTTGATGCTGATGTAGCCATGCGTCAGGTCGCAGGTCCACACCGTGGCGCGGCCGGTGCCGAGGCCCAGATCGACCGCGATGGCGATGTCGTCGCCGGCCAAATGCGCCGCGACCGGTGCCTCGTCATAGCCGGGCACGACCGCGCCCTTGGCGGCGACTTCGGTGGTGCCGAAGCGGATCGACAGCAGGTCGCGTTCGGCACGTTCGCCGGCCTTGCCGACCGCCATGACGATGCGCCCCCAATTGGCGTCGCCGCCGGCGATCGCGGTCTTGACGAGCGGTGAATTGGCGATGCTCAAGGCCACGGCGCGCGCCGCGCGGTCGTCCTCGGCGCCGGTAACGGCGATGCTGACCAGCTTTGTCGCCCCTTCCCCGTCGCGGACGACCAGCACCGCC
>JANOCM010000376.1:0-2861 GCA_031412175.1 Alphaproteobacteria bacterium | reverse complement strand
GAGAGGCGTGTCCATCGGGATGAACCACTGCGGCGTACAGCGGTAGATCACCTTCTTCTTTGACCGCCACGAATGCGGATAGCTGTGCTGGAACTTGTCCGCCGCCAGCAGCGCCCCGGCCTCGCGCAGCGCCGAGCAGATCGCGCCTTCGGGGGCGTTCAACTTGTCGCTGATAACATTGCCCTGGCCCTGCAGCCACAGCCAGTCGGGCCGATCGGCGCGATAGGTGCCATCGCCGAGCACGGCGAACACCGGGTCGATGCCATGCGCCTTGCACAGCGTGAAATCGTCCTCGCCATGGTCGGGCGCCATGTGGACGAGGCCGGTGCCGGCGTCGATGGTGACGAAGTCGCCGGGGAGGAACGGGCGGGGCGTGGCATAGAAGCCGCCGAGGTGGTGGAGCGGGTGTCGGGCGGTGGCGCCGGCGAGGTCCGAGCCTTTGCCTGACCAATAGACTTCCGTCATGGCAGGTGTCGCGAACCGACTGTAGATCGCGCCGGATTCAACGAGGGGTTTCGCGACAAGGTACTTCGGTCCGCGATGCTCGCCGAGCAAAACATACTCGACCTCCGGCCCATAAGCCAAAGCCTGGTTCACAGGGATCGTCCACGGCGTAGTCGTCCAAATGACCGCATGGGCGCCGACCAGTTCCGACGCATTCGGCGCGTCGACAATCTCGAACGCCACATCGACCTGCGTCGAGGTGATGTCCTCATATTCGATCTCGGCCTCGGCGAGCGCAGTCTTTTCGACCGGCGACCACATCACCGGCTTGGCGCCGCGATACAGCTGCCCCGAATCCGCGAACTTCAGCAGCTCCGAAACGATCGTCGCCTCGGCGCCGAAATCCATCGTCAGATACGGATGGTCCCAGTCGCCGTTGACCCCCAGCCGCTTCAGCTGCTCGCGCTGCACATCGACCCAGCCCTGCGCATAGGCGCGGCATTCGGCGCGGAATTCCTTCGGCGGCACCTCGTCCTTGTTGAGCTTCTTGGCGCGGTATTTCTCCTCGACCTTCCATTCGATCGGCAGGCCATGGCAGTCCCAGCCCGGCACGTACGGCGCATCCTTGCCGAGCAGGCTCTGCGTCCGCACCACCAGGTCCTTGAGGATATGGTTGAGCGCATGGCCGATGTGCATGTCGCCATTGGCATAGGGCGGGCCGTCGTGGAGGATGAACTTCTCGCGGCCGCGGCGGGCGTCGCGCAGCCGCTCGTAGAGGCCATCGCCCAGCCACTTCGCCAGGATGGTCGGCTCCTTTTCGGGAAGCCCGGCCTTCATGGGAAAATCGGTCTTCGGCAGGAAGACGGTGCTGCGGTAATCGGGGATGGTCATGGTGGTGTGCGTCTAGAGGAATGACGGCCCCGGTGTCACGCACGAAGCTCCCTCCCCCTTGCGGGGAGGGCGACTCGCGGAACGCGAGCGGGGTGGGGGTTGCGAGTATCGTAATGTGCGACCCCCACCCCGCTCGGCTGGCGCCGAGTCGCCCTCCCCGCAAGGGGGAGGGAGCTAGGCCAGCACCACCCGCGCCGCCTCGGCATCCGCCGCAATCTGCGCCTTCAGCGCGTCCAGCCCATCGAGCTTCATCTCCGGCCGCAGATACGCCACCAGTTCGACCTCGATCGCCTTGCCGTAAAGATCGCCATCCCAGTCCATCAGCCAGGTTTCGAGCAATTCGACCGGCGGTTCGATCATCGGCCGGATGCCGAGATTGGCGACGCCCTTGACCCGCTTGCCGCCCGGCAGCCGCACCATCACCGCATACACGCCATAGGCCGGGCGCTGGTAATCGCCGAGCCGGACATTCGCCGTCGGAAAGCCCAGGGTCCGCCCGAGCTTGGCGCCATGTTCGACGACGCCGCGGATCGTGAACGGCCGCGTCAGCAGCGCCGCGGCGCCCGCCGGATCGGCCTCGCGCAGCAGCGCCCGCACCCGGCTCGACGAGATGGTGCCGCGGGCATCGGCGACCGGCGCCACGACCTCAGCGGTAAAACCCAGGGTCGCGCCCAGCGCCGCCAGTTCGCCAACATCGCCACTGCGGCCCTTGCCGAAAGTGAAATCGCCGCCCGTCACGACGCCGGTCAGCCCCAGCCGCCGCACCAGCCACTGGTTGACGAAATCCGCCCCCGACAGTGCCGCCAGTTCACGCGAGAACGGGATCATCACCGCCGCATCGATCCCGAACGCCGCCAGCAGGTCCAGCCGCTGCGTCACCAGCGTCAGCGCGAACGGCGGCAGCTCGGGCTTGAACAATCGCGCCGGGTGCGGATCGAAACTCGCCACCAGCGCCGGCACGCCGCGCTCGCGCGCGATCGCCAAAGCCCGGCCGACCACAGCCTGGTGCCCGGCGTGAAAGCCATCGAAATTGCCCAGCGCCGCAACACCGCCGCGAAACCGTTCGGGCAGTATCGCCCCGTTTGTCACTCGTTCCATCGCTCGGGGCTTAGCCGCGCCGGCCGCAAGCGCCAAGCGCCATCAGCGCGGCCGCAGCCCCGCGGCGATGATGCGCAGCGCGTTGCCGCCCATCACCTTGGCGATATCGGCTTCGCCCATGCCGGCGCGCAGCAGCGCATCGGTGATGCCGGCGATGTGCGCGGTATCAAGGCCGGTGGTCGTCGCACCATCGAAATCCGATCCCAGCCCGACATGGTCGATGCCGGCAACCTGCACGGCATGGACGATCGCCTTCGCCGTCGCATCGGGCGTCGCCGCACAGACGGCTGCGTCCCAATAGCCGATGCCAATCATGCCGCCGTTTGCCGCCAGCGCGCGCAGTTCGTCGTCGGTCAGGTTGCGGTTGGTGTTGCACGTCGCCTTGACGCCGCCGTGGCTGACGACGACCGGACGGGTGGCGATGGCCA
>JANOCM010000375.1:0-5179 GCA_031412175.1 Alphaproteobacteria bacterium | reverse complement strand
CGACGGCGAAGGTCGATCAGTTCATCGCGTTGATGCGCGAGGTCGGGCTCGTCGAGGTGGCGCGCACCGGCGTGGTGGCCATAGCGCGCGGGGCGGAGGCGGTGTGATCTTCTCCCCTCCCGACTTCGGGAGGGGGTGGGTTTTCGCCAGGTAACGACTTGAGGGCGTGGGGCAGGACCCACCCCCGACCCCACCCCCAACCGGGGGGGGAGCAGCAAAATGGACGATTTAAATGCGCGTTTAATATGATGCCGATTACGATGTAGGCCTGATAAAGGGCAAGAAGGTCGCGATAGTCGGCTATTGCAGCCAGGGTCACGCCCATGCCCAGAATTTGCGCGACAGCGGCGTCGCCGAGGTGGCGGTGGCGCTGCGCAAGGGGTCGGCAACGGCGAAGAAGGTCGAGGACGCCGGCTTCAAGGTGCTGAGCAACGCCGAAGCCGCAGCCTGGGCCGATGTCATCATGGTGCTGGCGCCCGACGAACACCAGGCCGGCATCTATGCCGATGACCTGCGCGACAATATGAAGCCCGGCGCGGCACTGGCGTTCGCCCACGGTCTCAACGTGCATTTCCAGCTGATCGAGCCGCGCGCCGACATCGATGTGTTCATGATCGCACCGAAAGGCCCCGGCCATACCGTGCGCAGCGAGTACGCCCGCGGTGGCGGCGTGCCGTGCCTGATCGCCATCCACCAGGATGCCAGCGGCAACGCCCATGACGTTGCGCTGTCCTATGCATCGGCAATCGGTGGTGGCCGTTCGGGCGTCATCGAGACGACGTTCAAGGAAGAGTGCGAAACCGACCTGTTCGGCGAGCAGGCGGTGCTCTGCGGCGGCCTGACTCACCTCATCCAGGCCGGCTTCGAGACGCTGACCGAGGCCGGCTATGCCCCCGAAATGGCCTATTTCGAGTGCCTGCACGAGGTGAAGCTGATCGTCGACCTGATGTACGAAGGCGGCATCGCCAACATGCGCTATTCGATTTCGAACACTGCGGAATATGGTGACATCACCACCGGACCGCGGATCATCACGGCGGAGACCAAGGCCGAGATGAAGCGCGTTCTGGCGGACATCCAGGGCGGGCGGTTCGTGAAGAACTTCATCCTCGACAATCGTGCCGGCCAGCCCGAGCTGAAGGCGTCGCGGATCGCGGCGAAAGCGCATCCGATCGAGGAAGTCGGCGCGCGTTTGCGGGCGATGATGCCGTGGATTGGCAAGAACGCGCTTGTCGATAAGAGCAAAAACTAGGCTTTTTTCTCGTCATCCCCGCGAAGGCGGGGATGACGAGAAGGGGTCAGTTGGCCTGCGCGGCCCAAAATGCCTCGCCCTTGGCGATATTGCCCGGCACGGCGGCCAGCCATTTCGCATCGGCGTCCTTGCTGCAATTGAGATACAGCTTGCCGCCGACGATGTGCCAGAACAGGGGGTCGGGCACCGATTTGCGCCCCTGTGACGCCGCCCAGGCGCAATGGCCATCGAATTGCGGGGCATAGCGCGCCGGATCGGCCTTGAAACCCTGCAGATTGGCGGCGCTGGCAAAGCGGAAACGCGCACCCTGATGGACAAAACTGAATTCGTCGCGGCCCAGCGCCGGGGCGCCGCTGAAATAGGCGACGGTATCATAGCCGCCGACCGCGGGCGCGTTATCGGTCGTGCCGGCCCAGGCTGGTGTCGGCGGGGCGGCGCCGGCGGCCGAACCGAGCCCCAGCGCCAGCGCGGCGAAGATGATGGTGAGCGGACGGATCATCGGCGGGGGTCCTTCGGGTGCGATTGTGGGTGTTCCAGCAGCGCTTTTTTTCTTGAACGCGCAATCAAGCAAAAACCGCTCCGAACCAACTTATTCTCGCGCCGCCTCACGCGCCAGCACTGCCGCCCGGATGCGCACCGATTTCAGCGCGACCTGGATTTCGTACAGGAACAGCGACAGCCCGGCGATCAGCAGCGCCATCGCCAGGATGAAGATGGCGGCAACGACCCCCGTCCAGCGCATCGGCATCAGGTCGCCGATGAAGATGATCGCGACGACAATGCACACCAGCAGCGCCGATAATGTGCACAACGCGATGGCGCGGTTGGTGGCGGCCATGCGTTTGTCGAGCACTGCCAGCTCGCCGAGCGCCTCAACACGGCGTGCCGAGGGGTAGCCGGGGATATCGGCCTCCAGCTTGCGGGCGCGATCGACGACCCGGCCCAGTCGCGATGCCAGCACGTTGAGGAACGCGCCGATGCCCGACAACAGGAACACTGGTGCCACGGCGAGCTGGATATTGCGCGCAATGTCGTCGACGGCGCCAAAGATTGCCATGCCGATGGTGTGCGGGATTTTGCCGGCGCGGGCAATGGGCGCGCCGTTCGCGCATGCCCGCGGAACCGGCGCGGGCAGTTCGCATTACAATCGCGTATCAAACCGGCTATACAACCGTAACAATTCGATCACGGGGACGTCGCGGTGGCAGGATTTGCGAGGATTGGCGTGGGCATTTCTGCGTGAATGTCGTGCAGCAACCACTGGCCGCCGCTGCAGACCGCCATGCGGCGGGACTGGCCTTGCTGCCGGGCTGGACGATGGTCATCGCCTATTACAATGAGGCGGGGTATCTCGGCCGCACGCTGGCGGCACTGACGGCGCAGCAGCACCGTCCGTTCCGCGTCGTGCTCGTCGACAACGGCTCCACCGATACCAGTGCCGCCATCGCGACCGACTGGGCCGCGGCGCAAACCGGCATCGCCGTGACGCTGGCGAGCGAGCCCGAGCCCGGCCAGGTTCATGCGCTGGCGCACGGGCTGCGGCTGGTCGAGACCGACTATGTCGCCATCGGCGATGCCGATACCATCTATCCGCCCGACTATCTGGCGCGCGGCGATGCGGCCTTTGCCAAGGGACCCCCGAACATGGTGGCGCTGTTCGCCCATGATGCCGGCACCGATCCACACCGTGCCGGTGAACGCATCGTGCGGCGGCTGCGCGATACGCTGCTGATCCGCTGGTGCCGCGGCCAGACCTATGCCGGCGGCTATGCCCATTTGTACCGCACCACGGCGTTGCGCGCGGCCGGCGGCTATGCGGCGCCAGTGTGGCCATATGTGCTCAAGGACCATGAACTTGTGCACCGGATGGCCAAGCAGGGGGCGTTCGGCGGCGATCCCGAGCTGTGGTGCCAGCCATCCGACCGCCGCGCCGATCGCAGCGGCGTGCGCTGGACGCTCGCCGAACGGCTGCTTTACCACGCGACGCCGTTCGCCGCAAAGGACTGGTTCTTCTATGATTTCCTCGCGCCGCGGCTGGCAGCGCGCGGCATGAAGGACACCGTGCTCCGCCAACGTGCCTGGGATGCGCCGCCGCCGATGTAAACAGCCGTTAATATCGTGCTTGCTGGCGAGGCAACGATCTGTTTTGATTTGGCCGGGGCAGCGGGGCCCATGATCGATCGGCAGCTTTTGGAACGCGAACGTACCAGCTTCATGGCCGGGACGGATTTGGCCGGTGCCGCGCTTGGTGACCGCCGGCATTGTCTCGAACTGGTCAGCGGCGACGATACCGGGCGGCGGTTTCCGGTGGCGCCCGGCGGCATCACCATCGGCCGCGCCGAGCCCGCCGAAATCGTGCTCGGCGAGGCAGCTGTGTCGCGGCTGCATTGCCGGCTGGCGTTGCGCGATGGCGGCGTGATCGTCACCGATCTCGGCTCGACCAACGGCAGTTTCGTCGATGGCGTGCGCATCGACCGGCCCACCCTGCTGCCGGTCGGCGGTATCCTCCGGGTCGGCCACCAGTTTTTCAAGCACGAGCTGCTGACCGGCAAGCAATTGCAGAAATCGGCGGAGCTCGATCGCGACATTGCCGTTGCCGCCGGCTATGTGCGGGCGCTGCTGCCGCCACGCCTCGATGATGCGCGCATCACCGCCGATTGGGTCTATCACCCCTGCGCCAAGTTGGGCGGCGATGTCTTTGGCTATGGGTTCCTGTCGGAAACGCAGTTCGCCGTCTATCTCGTCGACGTCTCGGGGCATGGCGCCGGCGCCGCGATGCACGGCGTCGCGGTGATGAACCTGCTGCGCCAGCGCGTGCTGCCCGATACCGATCTTGCCGATCCGGGCGCGGTGCTCGAACGCCTGAACACGCTATTCCCGATGGACCAGCACGCCGACATGTATTTCACCATCTGGTATGGCGTTTACGACGTGGCGTCGCGGCGGCTCGATTATGCCAGCGCCGGGCATCATCCGGCCTATCTGGTGGCGTCGCCGCGCGGCGAGGCGCTGCCGATGCGGACGCCGGGGGCGATGATCGGCGCGATGCCGGGGCGGCGCTATGTTGCCGACAGCATCGCGGTGCCGGCGGGGGCATCGGTCTATCTGTTCAGCGACGGGGTGTTCGAGATCGTCACCCGCGAAGGCCGGCAATGCCGGCTGGCGGATTTCGTACCGTTGCTGCTGGCGCCGATGGTGGCGGGCGAGGCCGAGTCGCAACGCCTGTACCGCACGGTGCGCGCCGCGACTCGCAGCAACGAGTTCGACGATGATTTTTCGCTGGTCGTGCTGACATTCAAATAGGGAGTATGGTTCGATGCAGGTAACGACAATCGACGGCATCACCCGAGTGGTGCTCGACGGGCGGCTCGACACCGAGGGTGTCAACGCCATCGAGCTGAGCTTTACCGCGACGATCGTGCCGGCCGGGCGGCCGGCGATCGTCGATCTGGGTGCGGTGACCTTCCTTGCCTCGCTGGGGGTGCGGATGTTCATCAGCACGGCGCGCGCTGCGGCGGGGCGCGGCAATACGCTGGTGCTGTACAACGCCACCCCGCCGGTGGCGGAGATCATCGACACGATGGGGCTGGGCGAAATCATCGCCATTGCCGGCACGGAAGACGAGGCGATCGCGCTGGCCAAGGCCTAGATCATGCCCGCAAGCCTGTTGCGTGCCGCCAGTGTCGACGGCGGCGTGCTGACGATGGTGCTCGGTAACGGGCTTGGCGCCATTGCCGCCGGGCGCGTGGCGCTGGACGCCTGCTGCGATGCCTGGGGGCTGTCACCAGCGGTGGTCAACCGCATCGAGGTGATCTTCGAGGAAGTCGTGGCGAACATTGTCCGCCACGGCTTCGCGCCCGGATCGGGCCAGGAAATCCATGTCGCGGCGCAGCTGGCGGATGGCTTTGCCGTGCTGCATTTCGAGGA
>JANOCM010000374.1:0-5285 GCA_031412175.1 Alphaproteobacteria bacterium | reverse complement strand
TGGAGGCGAATTTCACCATCCTCGACACCGACGACCAGCTGCGGCTGCTGAAGCAGGTCATCGCCGAGGCCGGGCTGGAGGAGAAACGCTGGCCGGCAAAACAGCTCGCCGGGATGATCGACCGCTGGAAGAACCGCGGCGAATTGCCCGGCGACGTGCCGCTGGGCGAATCGACGAGCTTCGGCGAGGTCGGCAGCAGCGGCGCCAAGCTTTATGCGCGCTACCAGGAGCGGCTGGCGGCCCTGAATGCCGCCGATTTCGGCGATTTGCTGCTCCACATGCTGACGATTTTCGACACCCACCCCGATGTGCTCGCCGATTATCGCCGCCGCTTCAAATATATCCTCGTCGACGAATATCAGGATACCAACATCGCCCAGTATCGCTGGCTGACCCTGCTGGCATCCGAACGCCGCAACATCGCCTGCGTGGGCGACGACGACCAGTCGATCTACAGCTGGCGCGGCGCCGAAGTTGCCAACATCCTGAAGTTCGAAAAGGATTTCCCGGGCGCCACGGTCATCAAGCTAGAACAGAACTACCGCTCGACCTCGCAGATCCTCGCCGCCGCCAATGGCCTGATCGCCCACAACAAGGGCCGCATCGGCAAGGCGCTGTTCACCGACACCGCCGCCGGCGAGCCGGTCAAAGTCGTCGGCGTCTGGGACGGGCCCGAGGAAGCGCGGCTGGTCGGCGACACCGCCGAACGGCTGGGCCGCGAGGGCAAGTCCTTGAACGACATGGCGATCCTCGTCCGCGCCCAGTTCCAGACGCGGGCGTTCGAAGATCGCTTCGTTTCGATCGGCCTGCCCTACAAGATCGTCGGGGGTTTCCGCTTCTACGAACGGCTCGAGGTGCGCGACGCGCTTGCCTATCTGCGCATCGTCACCTCGCCCAACGACGCGCTGGCCTTTGAACGCATCGTCAATGTGCCCAAGCGCGGGCTCGGCGACAAGGCGATGGGGCGGCTGCATGCGCTGGCCCGCGCCATGGACCGGCCGCTGCCGCAGGCCGCCGCGGCGCTTGTCGAAACCGACGAGCTAACCCCGGCGGCGCGGCGCTCGTTGAAAAGCTTCCTCGTCGATCTGGCGCGCTGGCGCGAGCAGGCCGAGCAGCTGCCCCACGCCGAGCTGGCGTGCATCATCCTCGAGGAATCGGGCTATGTCGCGATGTGGCAGGCGGACAAATCAACGGAGGCCGATGGCCGCGTCGAGAATTTGATCGAACTGACGCGGGCGATGGAGGATTATCCGTCGCTGACCGCCTTCCTCGAACACGTCAGCCTCGTCATGGACAATGACGCGTCGGATGCGTCCGAAAAGCTGACGATCATGACGCTGCACGCCGCCAAGGGGCTGGAATTCGACCATGTCTTCCTCGTCGGCTGGGAGGAAGGCGTGTTCCCCAGCCAGCGCGCCATGGACGAGGGCGGATCGAAGGCGCTCGAGGAGGAACGCCGCCTTGCCTATGTCGGTATCACCCGCGCCAAGAAAACCGCAACGATCTTCCACGCCGCCAACCGCCAGATCTATGGCCAGTGGACGGCGGCGATCCCGTCGCGCTTCATCAGCGAACTGCCGCCGGCGAGCGTCGACGTCACCAGCACGATGAGCGGTGGCCCCAGCCTGTGGCGCGCGGCGCTCAACGGCTCGGGCGCCGGCGGCGATCCGTTCGGCGATGTGTCACGCGGCACCGGTCGCGGCCCGGGCTGGGCGCGTGCGGCAAGCAATGGTGGCTTCAGTCCGGCAACGCGGATGCCGGTGATCGAGGCGCGCGCCAGTGCAGTATCGGTGGGCCTGAAAGGCCGCGCCGACGTCGCGGTCGGATCGAAGGTTTTTCACAGCAAGTTCGGCAGCGGTACCGTCACGGCGATCGACGGCAACAAGCTGGAGATCGATTTCGAACACGCCGGTGCCAAGCGCGTGCTCGACAGTTTCATCGACATCGTCGGGGGCTAAATCGTGCGGCGCGGCCGCGAATCACCTCAGCGCTTGGCCGGGGCGCCGACCAGCACGTTGAACACTTCCATGGCGACCGACGGTAGCAGCAGCAGCAACCCCGGCGCAGCAAACGCCAGCGCCTCGGGCGTCGACCAACCCCAGATGTTGTGAGCGTAGAGGTAGAGGCCCACAATCAGTGGAAAGTTGATGCGAATTAACACGCTGACCGCGACGCCGGCGAGCGCCCATTGCCAGCCATATTCCATCTGCAGGCCCGACCAGGCGATGCCACACAGGACAAGCCCGCCGATGCAAAAGGCGATCCCCAGCATATAGCCCAAAAATTCGCGAATTGTCTGCAACGGCCCCCTCCGCCTTGGCACAACACTTCGTATATGAATCGTTAAGTTAATACAATTGAAATACCTGCATCCGACAGGTTTTCTACACTGGTTAAAATTGCTTTGCGATGAACGGAGGGCGTGCCTACAGCCTGTTGCCAGCCGTGCCCGCCATCCCTGCCCCCCTGCTGATCGCCAATTTCCGCGCCTTCTGGGCGGCGCGGTTCATGGCGACCGTCGCCAGCATGATGCTGGTCATCGTCATCGGCTGGCAGGTTTACGACATCGCCCGCCAGACGATGGCGCCGCGCGATGCCGCTTTCCTGCTCGGCATGGTCGGGCTGGTGCAATTCGTGCCGATGTTCAGCCTGACCTTGCTTGTCGGGGTCATCGCCGATCGCGTCGACCGCCGCCACATCGCCCGCGCTGCCGTCGCGCTCGAGCTCATCTGCGCCGCGGCGCTCGGCTGGCTGGTGCTGCGCAACACGGTAACGATCGAGGCGCTGTTCGTCGTCGCCTTTCTGTTCGGCGTCGCGCGCGCCTTTGCCGGGCCGTCGCTGTCGGCGCTGGCGCCCAATCTGGTGCCGCGCGAAATCCTGCCGTCGGCAATCGCGCTCAATTCGATCAGCTGGCAGGCCGGCGCCGTCATCGGGCCGCCGCTCGGTGCCTATCTCTACGCGGCTGGCCCGGCCATCCCCTATGTCACCGCGGCGGTGCTGTTTGCCGCGACATTGTTCGCGCTGTTCCTGATCGGCCCGGTGCCGCGCCCGGAAAAATCGACGCTGTCGCCCTGGCGCAGCCTCGTCGAAGGGCTCGGCTATGTCCGCCACAACCGCATCGTGCTGGGCGCCATCAGCCTTGATCTTTTCGCGGTGCTGCTCGGCGGTGCCACCGCGATGCTGCCGGTCTATGCCCGCGACGTGCTCCACGTCGGGGTGGAGGGGCTGGGCCCGCTGCGCGCCGCACCGGCGCTGGGCGCGGCGCTGACCGCGCTGGTCCTGGCCGTGCGGCCGCTCAACCGCAACGTCGGCCCGGTGATGTTCGTCTGTGTTGCGCTGTTCGGCGTGGCAACGGTGGTGTTCGGGTTGTCGACCGACATCAGACTGTCGCTTGCCGCGCTCGTCGTGCTCGGCGCCGCCGACATGATCTCGATGTATGTTCGCGCCTCGCTGATCCAGCTGCACACCCCCGATGCGATGCGCGGCCGCGTGTCATCGGTGTCGATGCTGTTCGTCTCCGCCTCCAACGAACTCGGCGAGTTCGAAAGCGGCGTCACCGCGGCCTGGCTCGGCCCCGTTGAAGCCGTCGTCGCCGGCGGCATCGGCGCTGTCGTCGTCACCGGGCTCTGGGCCTGGGGTTTCCCCGAATTGCGCCGCGCCGATCGGTTCAGCGCGCCGGGCGAGATCCCGGGTGACGCAAAGCCCAGCGCTGCGATATAGTTTGGCAATCGCCGTTCCGGGAGAAGCACCATGAAGGCCGACAATGTTCTCGCCACCATCGGCAACACGCCGCACATCCGCGTCGCCCGGCTGTTCCCCGACGCCCAGGTGTGGATCAAGTCCGAACGCACCAACCCCGGCGGGTCGATCAAGGATCGCATCGCGCTGGCGATGATCGAGGCGGCCGAGGCCGATGGCAGCCTGTTGCCCGGCGGCACGATCGTCGAGCCGACCAGCGGCAACACCGGCATCGGCCTTGCCATGGTCGCCGCGGTCAAGGGCTACAAGCTGATCCTCGTCATGCCCGAATCGATGTCGCTCGAACGCCGCCGGCTGATGCTCGCCTATGGCGCCTCATTCGCGCTGACCCCGCGCGAAAAGGGCATGAAGGGCGCCATCCAGCACGCCACCGAGATCGTTGCCGAAACGCCGGGCGCCTGGATGCCCGGCCAGTTCGAGAATCCGGCCAACATCGCCGTCCATGTCCGCACCACGGCGCAGGAAATCCTGAATGATTTCGCCGACGCGCCGATCGACGCGATCATCACCGGCGTCGGCACCGGCGGCCATATCACCGGTATCGCCGAGGCGTTGAAGCCTGTTTGGCCGAACGTGAAGATCTATGCCGTCGAACCGACCCTGTCGCCGGTGATCTCCGGCGGCCAGCCCGCCCCGCACTCGATCCAGGGCATCGGCGCCGGCTTCATCCCGGCCAACCTCCACACGCAATTGCTCGATGGCGTCATCCAGGTCGATCCCGCCGCCGCCAAGGTGATGGCGCTGCGATCGGCCAAGGAAGAAGGCCTGCTCGTCGGCATTTCATCGGGCGCCACGCTGCAGGCGATCGCCCAGAAAATCCCCGAGCTGCCCGCCGGATCGCGCATCCTCGGTTTCAACTACGACACCGGCGAACGCTATCTGTCGGTGCCGGATTTCCTGCCTGCGGAATAGGGCACCAGAGTAATCTCAACGATTTCCGGCGGCACGCCGATGCGTAGCGGCAGCAGGGAGGTGCCGAGCCCCGACGACACGACCATCGCCTGGCCGGGTTCGACAAACAGCCCACGGATGTGGCGGCCTAGATAGGTGTCGAGATAGGGCGAGGGCAGCCCGGGGATCAGGATCTGGCCGCCGTGGGTGTGGCCGGCGATCAGCAATTGCGCCGGCGGGATCAGCCACTGGAAGAATTCCGGCTCGTGGGCGATGATGATCACCGGCCGCTCGCCGGGGGCGGCACGGATCAACCGCCGGGTTTTCTCTACCGGATGCGATGGCCCGCTGATGTCGTCGCTACCGATCAGGTGGATGGGGCCGGTATCGACACCGGCGTCGCGGAGGAACTGCACCCCGGTGCCGGCCAGCCCGGCGCGGGTTTTGGCGGCATTGTCGTGGTTGCCGAGCACCGCATAGACGCCCATCGGCGCGCGCAATGCGGCGAACGGCGCCAGCGCGGCGCGGGTTTCCGGCGCCGACCAGTCGGCCGGATTGCCGCTGATATAGTCGCCGGTCAGCACGATCAGGTCGGGGCGCTGCGCGTTCATCTGCGCGACGACGCGCGCCAGCCG
>JANOCM010000373.1:0-2575 GCA_031412175.1 Alphaproteobacteria bacterium | reverse complement strand
TGTGCGGACGGGTGGCAAGCTGAAGGCGGCGACCTGGGCGGAGGCCTTTGCCGCGATCAAGGCCGGGCTGGCGGGCGTGCCGGGCGAGGCCATCGCCGGCATCGTCGGTGATCTTGCCGCTGTCGAGGACATGGTGGCGCTGAAGGATTTGCTGGCGACTTTGGGGTCGACGCGGATCGAATGCCGGCAGGATGGCGCGCTGTTCTCGACCACGTCTCGCGCGGATTATCTGTTCAATTCGGGGCTGGCGGGCATCGAGACTGCCGATGTCGTGCTGCTGATCGGCGCCGATCCGCGCCGTGAGGCGCCGCTGCTCAACGTGCGGTTGCGCAAGAAGGCGGCGCGGGCGCAATCGCGGGTGTTCGGCATCGGGCCGGCGGTCGACCTGACTTACAACACGACCTGGCTCGGTGATGATGCGGCGCTGCTCGGCAAGCTGCCGGCGGACTTCGCCGACCTGTTCGCCAAGGCCGAGCGCCCGGCGATCATCGTCGGCATGGGCGCACTGCTGACGCCGGGCATTTACGAAGCCGCGCGGGCGCTGGCGGGGCAGTATAATGTCGTGCGCGACGGCTGGAACGGCTGGAATGTCCTGCACACGGCGGCGGCGCGGGTCGGCGGGCTCGATCTCGGGATGGCGGTCGATGGCGGCGTTGCGGCGCTGTCGGATGCCAGGGCGCTGTTCCTGCTCGGTGCCGACGAGACCGATGCGGGCGCCGATGCCTTCACCGTCTACATCGGCACGCATGGCGATCGCGGCGTTCGCCACGCCGAGGTCATCCTGCCGGCGGCGGCCTACACCGAAAAGGCCGGGACCTACGTAAACCTCGAAGGCCGCGCCCAGCGCGCGCTGCGCGCCGTGTTCCCGCCCGGCGAGGCGCGCGAGGACTGGACGATCATGCGCGCACTCTCGGCGGTGCTCGGCAATGCGCTGCCTTATGACGATCTGCCGTCGCTGCGGGCGCGGATTGCAGCCGAGTGGCCGCATCTTGCCGGCGCTACTGCCACCGCGACGGGGCTGTCCGAAGTCGGTGCAACGGCGGCGCCGACCGGTTCGCTGGCGCTCGCCATCGACAATTATTACCTGACCAATCCCATCGCCCGCGCCAGCGCGACAATGGCCGAATGCGTCGAACAAATCCTCGCGCCGCAGCAGCGGGAGGCGGCGGAATGACCTTCACCGGCTGGTTCCAGTCGTATCTCGGCGATGGTTTCGGCTGGTTCGTCGGCACCACCGTGCTGATCCTGGCGATCATCCTGCCGGTGATGGTCGGCGTCGCCATGGCGGTTTATGCCGATCGCAAGATCTGGGCGGCGATGCAGCTGCGCCGCGGGCCCAATGTCGTGGGGCCGTTCGGGCTGCTGCAGACCTTTGCCGATGCAGCGAAGCTGTTCCTGAAGGAAACCATCATCCCGTCGGGCGCCAGCCGCGGCGTGTTCCTGCTGGCGCCGATGATCAGCTTCGTGCTGGCGCTGGCGATCTGGGCGGTGATGCCATTCGATGCGGGGGTGGTGCTGTCGAACCTCAACGTCGGGCTGCTCTATGTGTTCGCGATCAGTTCGATGGGCGTCTATGGCATCATCATGTCGGGCTGGGCGTCGAATTCGAAGTACCCGTTCCTCGGCGGGCTCCGGTCCGCAGCGCAGATGGTCAGCTATGAAGTCGCGATGGGGTTCATCCTCGTCGCGGTGATGCTCTACGCGCAGAGCCTCAACCTCAGCGACATCGTCATGGCGCAGAAGGGCAATGTGCTCGGGCTGCTGAACGGCAACATCTTCAATCCGTTGCTGTTCCCGATGGGCATCATGTTCTTCATCACCGCGCTCGCCGAGACCAACCGGCCGCCGTTCGATCTTCCAGAAGCCGAGGCCGAGCTCGTCGCCGGCTACCAGGTCGAATATTCGTCGATGTCGTTCGCGCTGTTCTTTCTCGGCGAATACGCCAACATCCTGTTCATGTGCGCGCTGATCCCGGTGCTGTTCCTCGGCGGTTGGCTGCCACCGCTCGACTGGGCGCCGCTCTACTTCATCCCGGGCTTTGTCTGGATGCTGTCGAAGATGGCGGTGATGTTTTTCTGCTTCGCTTGGGTGAAGGCGGCGGTGCCGCGCTACCGCTATGACCAGCTGATGCGGCTGGGGTGGAAGGTGTTCCTGCCGCTGTCGCTGTTCTGGGTCGTCGTCGTTTCGGGCTGGCTTATGTTCTTTACCGACAAGTTCGCCACTGCGCCGGGGAGTGTTGTACTGTGACCGCCGTTTTCCGCGCCGCCAAGTCGCTGCTGTTGCTCGAGTTCATCGGCGCCCTCGGGCTGACGATGAAGTATTTCTTCAAGCCCAAGCTGACGCTCAACTACCCTTATGAAAAGGGGCCGCTTTCCCCGCGTTTCCGCGGTGAACACGCGCTGCGCCGCTACCCCAATGGCGAGGAACGCTGCATCGCCTGCAAGCTGTGCGAAGCGGTTTGCCCGGCGCAGGCGATCACCATCGAAGCCGAGCCGCGTGACGACGGATCGCGCCGCACCACGCGCTACGACATCGACATGACCAAGTGCATCTATTGCGGCCTGTGCCAGGAAGC
>JANOCM010000372.1:0-2245 GCA_031412175.1 Alphaproteobacteria bacterium | reverse complement strand
GTGGCATCGAGCCGGCGGCGCAGCGGGTCGAGTGTACCGGCAGCGCCTTCGCGAACGCGATCGACAAGGCCGCGCGCCTTGACGTCGACAAGATCGGCCTCGCTGTCGATGGTATAGCCGGCGACGGTCTTGTCGCTGTGGCCGGTGAACACCGTGGTGCCGATCAGCGCGCCGGTGCTGATTCCGGTGACGACGCGAAATGCCGGTAGCGTGCCGCCGCCGCCGGTGCGCCAGGCATCGATGAAGCCGGCGCCGAACGCGCCATTCTGGCTGCCGCCCGACAGGAACAGCGACACCGGGCGCTGGCCGGGGGCGGGGGATGGCCCCGGTGATTCGGTGATCGGGGTTGCCAGTGCGGCAGCAATGGCGGCTTCGTAGGTGCCGGCTGGCGGTGCCACCCCCTCCAGCCCCGGCGCGCCGGCGGGCGGCGTCGCCACCGCGATCGGGAACATCGGCAGGTTGCAGCCGGTAAGGTCGATGGGCTTGTGCGCGCACGCCGACAGTGCGGTGGCGGTCAGCAGCAGTCCGTGCCTGGCATTCATGTTGATGCTCCCCCCGATCAGGATGAAGCGGCCCGGTTTTTTTAGCCATGGTATGCGCTGGCCAGACACGCCGCAACCACCCGCGGGGCCATGATTTGGACGAAAGCGCCCCTACAGGCTAAGGGATGGCGATGCCCGTGCTGTCGTCCGTCCCGCCGCTATTACTCGTTGCCGTTGGCGGCGGCGTCGGATCGATGCTGCGCTACCTCGTCGGGCGCTGGGCGCTCACCAATTTTGGCCCCGGCTTTCCGGCCGGCACCTGGGCGGTCAACATCGCCGGCGGGCTCGCCATCGGCCTGCTGATGGGCTGGCTGGCGCGTTTCGACGACGATAGTGAACAGCTGCGCCTGCTGCTCGGCGTCGGCGTGCTCGGCGGCTTCACCACTTTTTCGGCGTTCAGCCTGGAAGTCTTTGCGATGATCAACCGCGGGGAGATCGGCCTTGCCGGTGCCTATGCGGTGTCGTCGGTCGCCGGCAGCGTGCTCGCCGTGATGACCGGCGTTTACCTGATGAGAAACTGATGCCGACGATTACCATAGCCGAAGACGATGATGGCATCCGCCTCGATCGCTGGTTCCAGCGCCACGCCCCCGATACCAGCTTCAACATCGTGTCGCGCTGGGCGCGCACCGGTGCGATCCGCCTCGATGGCGCCAAGGCGGCGCCGGGCGATCGCATCGCCGGGGGGCAGACACTGCTTTATCCTGACAGCCTGCCCGAGCCTTCGGCCGCCACCCGCGCCCGCGCCGAGGTCGAGTATCGCGAGCCGCTGAGCCGGGCGCAAATCGATTATATCCGCGGCATGATCATCCACCAGGATGCGCACGCCATCGTCATCAACAAGCCGCCTGGGCTGGCGACGCAGGGCGGCAGCGGCATCACCACCCATGTCGACGGGCTGCTCGATGCGCTGCAGTTCGATGCGGCGACGCGGCCCAAGCTTGTGCACCGGCTCGACAAGGACACGTCGGGGGTGCTGCTGCTCGCCCGCACGGCGCGTGCGGCGGCGTTCTTCTCGAAATCCTTCGCCGGGCGCGACGCGCGCAAGACCTATTGGGCGCTGACCATCGGCGTGCCCAAGGTCGAATCGGGCGAGATCGACGCGCCATTGTCAAAACAGCCCGGCACCGGCGGTGAAAAGATGCACGTCGATCCCGAAGGCGGGCTGAAGGCGAAGACACGCTATCGCGTTCTTGATCGTGCTGCCGGGGGCGCGGCCTGGGTCGAGTTCATGCCGGTGACCGGGCGCACCCACCAGATCCGCGTCCATGCCGCCGCGATCGGCCATGCCATCGTCGGCGACGGCAAATATGGCGGTAAGGAAGCCTTTCTGACCGGTGGCATCAGCCGCAAGCTCCACCTCCACGCGCGGCGGTTGGTGATCGATGCCCCCGATGGCGGCAAGATCGACGTGGCGGCCGAACTGCCGGCGCATATCGCCGAAAGCTTTGCGTTGCTGGGGTTCGATCCGGCGCTTGGGGCGCCGCTGGTCGAGGTGCCGAAATCGGCGACGCCAAAGCCCAAATCGCGGCGGTTGTCGTCGGCGACGAGCGGCAACCGGCGTGGTGAGCGGCGCTCGCGGGGCAGTTAGGCGCGATTGCCGCAAAGACGTTGAAGGGCCTCCGGCGGCTGGGGCCGCAGGCCCCAGACCCCGTTCTGACGGAATTGCGCGCTGGGATAGCGTGTTGCTGTCGAGGCCATTG
>JANOCM010000371.1:0-2558 GCA_031412175.1 Alphaproteobacteria bacterium | reverse complement strand
GGAACGCGGCATTCCGCAGGTGGCCGAGGCAGGATTTGAGCGATGAAGACAGGCACGCACTCCATCCCGCTCCTGTTCGCGGGCCTGGCGCTGGTCGCCGCACCCGCGCTGGCGCAGCCCGTCGCCGCAACGCCAGCGCAGTTCGCGCCGCCCGTGGTGCTGCCGGCGCCCGCTGCCAAGCCGGCACCCACAGTCCCCGCTGCCAGCGGCGCGCCCATCCTCGAAAGCGAAACCAGCGACATCGCCACGCTGCCGGCCGCCGGCCCGCACCGGCTGTTTGTCGCCTCGCGCGGCGGCGGCATCAGCATCGTCAACGGTGATACCGCCAAGATTGAAGGCACCGTCAACGCCGCGCCGGCATCGGGCTTTGCCGTCGCCCCCGACAGCAGCCGCTTTTACATCTCGGAATCGATCTGGAGCCGCATCAACCGCGGCACCCGCCAAGACTTGCTGTCGGTCTATGATGGCACTTCGCTGAAATTGCTGACCGAGATTGCCCTGCCCGGCCGGCTGATCGCGTCGGGCCGCATCCCCTATTTCAACCTGTCGGCGAGCGGCCACCGCGGCTATGTGCTCAACATGCAGCCGGCGGCATCGGTCGTCGTCGTCGATCTGAAGGCCAACAAGGTGCTGTCGGAGATCGAGACGCCGGGCTGCGGGCTGGTGTTTCCGTTCCGCGACCAGGGCTTCGCCGCGCTGTGCGCCGACGGCTCGCTTGCCAACATTGCTGTCGACGCCCGCGGCAAGGGCGCCATCACCCACACGCCGGTCTTCTTCAACGCTGAACAGGACCCGGTGTTCGAGGAAAGCCTCGTCGATCGCGCCACCGGCAAGGCGTTGTTCATCACCTATACCGGCATGGTCCATCCGGCCACATTGGGGGCCACGACGACACTCGACGCGCCCTGGTCGCTGCAGCAGGCCGCCGGCATGGGCGCTGCCACCACGGCGCCGCAGCACAAGACCTGGCGCCCCGGCGGCCGGCATCCGTTTGCCATCCATGCCGCCAGCGGCCGGCTGTTCGTGCTGATGCACGATGGCAAGCACTGGACGCAGAAACAGGGCGGCAGCGAAGTCTGGGTCTTCGATACCGCCACGCGTTCGCTGCTGCGCCGCTTCGAGCTGCCGACCGATGGCTATGTCGTTTCGGTCAGCCAGGATGCCGACCCGCAGCTTTATGTGGTGTCGGAGGAAGGCTGGTTCTGGGTGATGAACCCCGAAAACGGCCGTATCGAGCGCAACATGAAGGATCTAGGCCGCACCGGGCTCATCACCGTGACGGGCTATTGATCCGATGCTGATCGCTTCCACCTTCCTGTTGTGGATCGTCGTCGCCGTGCTCGCCATTGCGGTGCTTGCACTGGCGCGGCAGGTCGGCGTGCTCCACGAGCGCATCGCGCCGATGGGGGCGCTGGTCACCGACGCGGGCCCGCGCGCCGGCGACATGGCCCCGCATGTCCATGCAACGACGCTTGACGGCAAGGCGCTGGCAATCGGGCCGGGGCACATGGGTACGCGCAACACGCTGCTGATGTTCGTCGCGCCCAATTGCCCGGTGTGCAAGAAGATCGTGCCGCTCGCCAAGGGCGTGGCGTCGGCAGAAAACCTCGATCTTGTCTTCATCGGCGACGGCGAGGATGGCGAGATCCGCGGCATGGTCGATCGCTACAAGCTGAACGGCTTTCCGTTCGCCAACAGCGCCAGCGTCGGCCTCGCCTTTCATGTCGGCAAATTGCCCTATGGTGTGCTGATCCGCCCCGATGGCGTGATTGCATCGAAGGGGCTGGTGAGCAGCCGCGAACATCTCGAAAGCCTGATGATCGCCGATGAAACCGGCTTTTCATCGGCGCAGGCCTATCTCAAAAGCTTGGACGGCAAGGTCGCAGCGTGACCAAAGGGGCAGAACATGGCTGAATTCGAAGCCAAGACCGGGATCGACGGCTGGAGCGAGAAGATCGTGCGGCGGCTCGCCGGCGGCACGTCGCGCCGCGGCGTACTGAGCAAGCTCGGCCTCGCCATCGTCGCGGCGCCGGTGTTCCCGCTGCTGCCGATCGAACGCGCGAAAGCCCAGACAGCAGCCTCGCCGCCGCCGGGTACCGTGCTGCCCGACCTGACCGATTTCCAGAAGAAAGCCCAGGCCAAGGACGATACCGAGTGCATTTACTGGCGCTATTGCGCCATCGACGGCTCGCTGTGCACCTGCTGCGGCGGCGGCGTCCACACCTGCCCGGCGGGCACCCAGCCGTCGCTGACATCGTGGGTTGGCACCTGCTACAACCCCGATGACAAGCGCAACTACCTGATCGCCTATCGCGACTGCTGCGGCACATCGGGCTGTGGCCACTGCCGCTGCGACAACACCGAGGAAGCCATGCCGACCTATCGCCCGCAGGGCAACAACGAGATCATCTGGTGCTTCGGCACATCGAGCATGGCGTATCATTGCTCGACAGCGGCACTTGTCGGGGTCGCGAGTTGATGCGGCGGCTGTTGCTCGCTGCCGTCATCGCTTCCCCGGCTGCTGCCGCCGCGCCGGCGCCCGCGGCGTGGAAAACCAA
>JANOCM010000370.1:0-4619 GCA_031412175.1 Alphaproteobacteria bacterium | reverse complement strand
ACGCAGCTTCATCCGCCGCCTGCCCAACCGCGCCCGCGCGCTCGAAGTGCTGCAGATGCCCGAGGCTTTGCGCGCCAAGCCGTCGCTGAAGCTGGTGCCGCCGGTGGCCGCGCCGCGCCCGCATGTCCAGGCGATGATCGCGGCCAACGATACGATCGTCGTGCCGTTGCATGGCCGCATCGCCGCCGGCCTGCCTATGGAGGCGCTGGAAAGCGACCGCTCGCTGTCGGTGCCCGCGGCGCTGCTTGGGCCGGGTGATCATTATGCGCTCGAAGTGTCGGGAGATTCGATGATCGACGCCGGCATTTTCGACGGCGATTATGCGCTGATCAAGCGCTGCGACGATGCCCGCGACGGCGATATCGTCGTCGCGCTGATCGACGGCGAGGAAGCCACGCTGAAATATCTGCACCGCGAAAAGAACGTGGTCCGCCTCGATCCGGCGAACATCGCGTTCGAACCGCAGCGCTATGCCGCCAATCGCGTCAAGGTCCAGGGCAAGCTCGCCGGTCTCCTGCGGCGCTACCATTGATCATGGCGCGGATAAACTATGTCGAGCTGCCGGTTGCCGGCATTCCGGCGGCCAAGGCGTTCTATGAAACCGCCTTTGGCTGGACGCTGACCGCTTTCGGCCCCAGCTATGCGGCGACGCTGACCGGCGATGTCGATCTGGGGCTGCAGGGCGATGCCAGCGAGGCGACGGCGGCGCCGCTCGTGGTGATCGATGTCGATGATCTCGACGCCGCGCTGGCAGCGGTCGAAGACGCCGGGGGCAGCATCGTGCGACCGGTCTTTGCCTTTCCGGGTGGTCGCCGCTTTCATTTTCGCGATCCCGCCGGCAATGAACTGGCGGTTGTCAAAGCCGACTGACGCGCGCGGCGTGGGGCGGAGACCAGGGTCGCGGCGGCGGTGCCGGAGAAAATATGCGGATCGGCGTCTGGCAGACCGAGGGCACGACGGGCGATCCGGCCGGCAACATCGCCCGGCTGGCGGCGCTGCTGCCCAATGCCGGCGCCGCCGGGGTCGAGTTGCTGCTGGCACCCGAACTGTGGACCACCGGCTATAACGATGCCGCCGCAATCCGCCGCCATGCCGAGCCGGCCGACGGGCCGTCGCGCGCGGCGATTGCCCGGCTTGCTGCCGAACACCGCATCGCCATCGCCTGGGGCTATCCCGAAATCGCCGGCGCCATCCGCTACAACAGCGCGCAGCTGGTCGGCAGCGACGGTGCGGCGCTGCTCAACTATCGCAAGGTGCATCTGTGGGGCGACCATGAAAAGGCGCTGTTCACGCCGGCGCCGCCGCCAGGACCGCCGGTCACCTACAGGGGCTGGGGCATCGCCTTTTCGATCTGCTATGACACCGAATTCCCCGAACTGGTGCGGCGCCAGGTGCTCGCCGGCGCCGATCTGATCCTGGCGCCGACGGCGCTGGCGGTGGGCGGCAATGCCATTCCCGATCTGATCATACCGGTCCGCGCCATCGAAAATGGCGTCCATATCGCCTTTTGCAACCGATCAGGGGCGGAGGGCGATCTGGTCTATCATGGCGGCTCGCGCATCGTCGGACCTGCCGGCGAAGTGCTGGCCGCAGCGGCGACTATGGAAGCCCTGGTCGTCGCCGATATCGGCCATGCCGCGACCGCTGCCGCCCGCACCCGCACGCCGTATCTCGCCGATCGCCGCGCCGATCTGTTGCGATTCTGACACAGCCGTAATCAACGGTTAACCGCTACGTCAAACGCCCCATTGGCCCGCCACACCCCGATTCATAGCCTTTGTGCTGCACTGCAACCTGCGTGTGCCCGTGGTGGTCCGGGCATGATCTGCCAGGATTGCCGGAAGGGGTCACGATGTTGTCCAGGACCAGTCTCAAGACGGCGCTGCTGTCGGCAACCATGCTCGGCGGCGCTCTTGCCGCCGCGCCGGCGCTGGCCGCCGATGCGGACGCTGCCGCCGAAGACGATGCCGCCATCGTCGTCACCGCCACCCGCCGGTCGCTGTCGCTCGCCGATGTGCCGATCAACATCGCCGCGATCGGCGCCGAACAGTTGCAGGAACAGCGGCTCAACGATGTTCGCGATCTCGGTGCCTTCACGCCGGGTATCACCATTACCGATACCGGCCCGCGCGGCGCCGGCACCATCGTCATGCGCGGGCTGTCGGCCGACGACAGCAGCACCTTTGCCGACAACACCAACAACGCCATCGGCACCTATCTCGGCGAAGTGCCGCTGTATCTCGATTTCAAGCTAATCGATTTGAAACGGGTCGAGGTACTGCTCGGCCCACAGGGCACGCTCTATGGCCTCGGCACGCTCGCCGGCGCCATCCGCTACATCCCGGAACGGCCGGATGCCAGCAAGGTCAGCGGCTATGTCCACGCGCGCGGTTATGGCGTCGAGGAAAGCAGCAATTTCGGCTATGTCGCCGATGGCGCGATCAACCTGCCCCTTATCAAGGACGTGCTCGCCTTCCGCTCGGCCACCGGCTATTATTACGATCCCGGCTTCATCGACTATCCGTTCGCAGTGCGCACCATCGGCGTATCGCTGCCGCAGCCGGGCCCTGCCAGCAATCCGCTTGGCACCGGCACCCAGCAGGGTGACAATCTGCAGCGGCTGAAGGACGTCAACTACGAACGCACCTTTACATCGCGCAATGCGCTCGGGCTGACGCTCGACAATCTCAACGTCTATCTGACCTATGTTTACCAGGAGACGCGCACCGGCGGCCGCCAGGCCACGGGCGGCGGCGTGCTCGGCGAAGGCAAGTACGAAGGCCCGTGGCGCGTGCCCGAACCGTCGAAGCGCCAGTCGCACCTCGGCGCGCTCGAAGTCGAGGCGCAGCTCGGCGATTTCGCGCAGCTGGTCTCGGCAACCGCCTATACGTTCACCAAAAACCGCAGCTCGGTCGATGTCACCGATCTGCTGCTCGATCTCGATTACGGCTATGAATCCTTCCCGGCGTTCACCGGTTTCACCAATCAGCGTGCGGTGACTGAGCAGTTCAACCAGGAGCTGCGGCTGGTTTCGACCCACGGCGGCCCGTTCAGCTGGGTGATCGGTGCCTTCTACAACAAGTTCGAAACCTCGACGTCGTACCGCGAGTTTATCCCGGGCTTCGGCGCATCGCCGACGGGCATCGATTTCGGCGTGATTCCCAACGCCGATGACAATGAATATGCCTCCTTCGGGCGCAGCAAGACCGAGGAGAAGGCGATCTTCGGCGAAGCGACGTTCAACGTCACGCCCGAATGGCAGGTGACCGGCGGCATCCGCTACTACGACTACAAGCTCGATCGCATCGGCGGCTCGACTTTGCCCTATTTCGACGGCCCGGTCGCCGATGATCTCGACATCCCGGCGAGCGCGGGCGCGGCCAAGGCCGATGGCGTGGTGTGGAAAGCCAACACCTCGTACAAGTTCGGCGCCGATGCGCTGATCTATGCGACCTACAGCACCGGTTACCGTATCGGTGGTGCCAATACCGGCGCGGCGCCCTGCGTGCTGCCGCTCAACCCCAACCAGCAGAACATCTGCGCCCTGCCCAACGAGCTGTTCTTTGGCCCCGACAAGACCAAGAACATCGAGGTCGGACTCCGCGCCGGCTTCTTCGACAACAAGCTGACGACCAACCTGTCGGTCTTCCAGGTCGATTGGGACGGCATTCAGCTTGGCGGCACCACGCTCAATGGTGGCATCGGCATCACCGTCAACGGCGGCAAGGCGCGCAATCGCGGCTTCGATTTCTCGTTTAACGGGCGCATCACCGATCGCTTCACGATCCGCGGCAACTACTCCTACCTCGATGCCAACTTGACGCAGGATGTTCCCGAACTGCTGCAGATCCGCAACAGCAAGGACCCGCGCTTCCGGCCGAAATTCAGCGAAGTCGATGTCTTTGCCGGCGACCGCCTGCCCGGCTCCGCCAAGCACAGCGGCGCGCTGTCGGCGACCTATGCATTGCCGCTGGGCGAAACGAGGCGCTGTTCAACTGGACCGCGACCTACACCGGCGACATCCTGACCCGCGTCGGCGGGCGCGGTTTCGGCGAAAAGCTCCCCGGTTATGTGATGAACCGCGCCTCGATCACCTACAGGACACCGGTTTATGAACTGTCGCTGTTCGCCAACAACATCTTCAACAAATATGCGATCACCGGCGTCAGCAACGATCTGAGCCGCTTCGGCTTCGTCAACGGCGGGGTGATCTCGCGCTATTACGGCCGCAGCGTCGCCCGGCCACGGGTGATCGGTGTCGAGGGCCGCTTCAAATTCTAGGGGTTCGGGGACGGACGGCAGGGGTCGGGAGCCGGGGGGCTGCCGGCCCCTTTCCGCTTCAGGTGGCGATGCCGACGCTGTCGAAAAACTCCCGCACCGGCGCCAATGCGTCCTCATGCGCCCGCCAGCGCGCCACGGCGTCCTTGTACATCGGCCGGCGCACCTGCGCGGCGCTCGGCGTGGCAACGGCGGCGGTATTGGTGTGGAAATCGAGCGCGGCATCGGTCCATTCGAGCCCGCAATGCGCGTACAGCCGCCGGCTCTGCGCCTCCTGGTCGGCGACCAGTTCTTCATATTGCAGCTGCAGGATGCGGCCGGGGAACAGCCGGTCCCAATAC
>JANOCM010000369.1:0-3605 GCA_031412175.1 Alphaproteobacteria bacterium | reverse complement strand
CTATGCGCTGTACATGCTGCACGCGCCGATCCGCGACTGGTTGATCACCGTGGTGCCGCGGCTGACCGGGCACGAATTCGCCAGCTATGGTGTTGCCGGCACGCTGGCGTTCCTGGTGGCGGTGCTGGCCGCGGCGATGATTGTCGATCGCGCCTATGACCGGCCGGTGCGCGGCTGGCTGGCGCGGCTGGTGGCGGCACCGCGGGTGCGCGTCCCCGTGGCGGCACGCCTGAACCTCGGTGCCTAGACTTCGGCGCGGCGGCGCTTTAATCGCCGCCGATGACTCACCCCGATGAATCCGTCCTGATCCTCGATTTCGGCAGCCAGGTGACGCAGCTGATCGCCCGGCGGGTGCGCGAGGCCGGGGTCTATTCGGAAATCGTGCCGTTTGCCAAGGGCGGTGAGGCCTATGACCGGCTGCAGCCGCGCGCCGTCATCCTGTCGGGCAGCCCGGCCTCGGTCACCGACGAAGGCTCGCCGCGGATTCCCGCCAGCATCCTGGCCGCCGATGTGCCGATCCTCGGCATCTGCTATGGCGAACAGGTGCTGTGCGAACAAACGGGCGGCCAGGTCGGGCCGTCAGGCCACCGCGAATTCGGCCGCGCCGACATCGACATCGTCGACGATTGCGCGCTGTTCGACGGCGTCTGGGCCAAGGGCGACCGCCCGCATGTCTGGATGAGCCACGGCGACCGCATCGACGCGATCCCCGCCGGCTTCCGCCCCGTCGCCGTGTCCGCCGGTGCGCCGTTCGCCGCCATCGCCGATGATACGCGCCGCCGCTATGGCGTGCAGTTCCACCCCGAGGTGCACCACACCCCCGACGGTGGCCGCCTGCTGGCGAACTTCGTCCACAATGTCGCCGGCATGGCATCCAATTGGACGATGGCCGGCTTCCGCGCCGCGAAAATTGCCGAGATCCGCGAACAGGTCGGCAGCGAGCGCGTGCTCTGCGGCCTGTCGGGCGGCGTCGATTCGTCGGTCGCGGCGCTGCTGATCCACGAAGCCATCGGCGACCAGCTGACCTGCGTGTTCGTCGATCATGGCCTGCTGCGGCAGGGCGAGGCCGAACAGGTCGTCGGCCTGTTCCGCGAGCACTACCACATCCCGCTCGTCCATGTGGATGCCAGCGAAATGTTCATGGCCGGGCTGGCCGGCGTCACCGACCCCGAGAAAAAGCGCAAGTTCATCGGCGGCGCCTTCATCGATGTGTTCGAGGCAGAGGCGAAGAAGATCGGCGGCGCACGCTTCCTCGCCCAGGGCACGCTTTATCCCGATGTCATCGAAAGCGTGTCGTTCACCGGCGGCCCGTCGGTGACGATCAAGAGCCACCACAATGTCGGCGGCCTGCCGGCGCGCATGAAAATGGCGCTGGTCGAGCCGCTGCGCGAACTGTTCAAGGACGAGGTAAGGCGCCTGGGTGTCGAGCTCGGGCTGCCGCCGGCGTTCGTCGGCCGCCACCCGTTCCCCGGCCCCGGCCTCGCCATCCGCATCCCCGGCGAGGTGACGAAGGAAGCGTGCGACACGCTGCGCAAGGCCGATGCGATATATCTCGAGGAGATCCGCAACGCCGGGCTGTACGATGAAATCTGGCAGGCCTTTGCCGTGCTGCTGCCGGTGCGTACCGTCGGCGTGATGGGCGACGGCCGCACCTATGACAAGGTCTGTGGTTTGCGCGCCGTCACCAGCGTCGATGGCATGACCGCAGACGTCTATCCCTTTGAAAGCGCCTTTCTCGCCCGCGTCGCCACCCGCATCGTCAACGAGGTGCCGGGCATCAACCGCGTGGTTTACGACTATACGTCGAAGCCGCCCGGCACGATCGAGTGGGAATAAGCCTTGGCCGACGATGACAACACGCCCCTGGTTGCTGGAAATGGGCGACCGCATACGGCCTACAGCCCGGCCAGGATCGCCAACGCCGCGCTGATCGTCGTTGCGATCGTCGGGCTCGCCTGGGGCATGGTCGTGCTGTCGCGGTTTTTCATGCTGGTCTTTGCCGCTGTCGTGATCGGCGCGGTCTTCGATACCATCGCCAGCTGGCTGTGCCGCAAAACCGGCATGAAGCGCTCCATCGCACTCGCCCTGTCGGTGATCGGCATCGTGGCGATGTTCGTCGGCGCCTTCGCACTCTTCGGCTCGCAGCTGGCAAGCGAGTTTGACACGATCCGCGAAACGGTGCCGCGCGCCTTGCAGGGGCTGGAGGGCTTTCTCGATCGCTTTGGCCTCGGCGAGCAGGCGCGGCAGCTGGCAAAGGTCAGCAGCGACGACATCTCGCGTATCCTGTCGCAGGCCGGGGGCTATGCCCTTGCCGCGGGCAATGGCCTTGCCGATTTCGTGCTGGTGCTGGTCGGTGCGATTTTCCTCGCCGGCGACCCTGCCACCTATCGCCGCGGGCTGTTGCTGCTCATTCCCGCGCGCGCCGAGCCGACGGTGGCGCTGGCGCTCGACGATGCCTCGGGTGGGCTGCGCGGCTGGATGGTCGGGCAGGCGGTGTCGTCACTGGTCGTCGCCGCGCTGACCTGGGCGGGGCTGGCGCTGCTCGGCGTGCCGGCGGCCGGCGGGCTGGGGCTCATCGCCGGGCTGCTCGACATCATTCCGATGGTCGGCCCGATCATCGCCGGGGTGCCGGCGGTGCTGCTCGCCTTTACCGAATCGCCGGCGACGGCGCTGTGGACGCTGCTGCTGTTCCTCGGCATCCAGCAGTTGCAGGGCAATTTCCTGCAGCCGATGATCCAGAAACACGCCGTCGACGTGCCGCCCGCCGTGCTGCTATTCGCGGTGTTCGCCGCCGGCGTACTGTTCGGCTTCATGGGCGTGCTGCTGTCGGCACCGCTGACCATTGTCTGCCATGTGCTGGTCCAGCGCATTTATGTTCGCGGCATCCTCGGCAAGCCGATAAAGGTGGCAGGAGCGGATTAGCCGGGCGACGTGCCGGATGGGAGCGACACCATGGCCTATGACGATTATGCGCTGCTGCGCTTCGAACGCGCCGGAAGGGTGCTTACCGCGACGATCGCCAATCCACCGATCAACATCGTCACCATGGACCTGTTCGGCGAACTGGCGCGGCTGGCGATGGAGCTCGAGGCCGACCGCGACGTGCTGGTCTTCGTCCTCAAAAGCGCCGATCCGGATTTCTTCCTCGCGCATTTCGATGTTGCTGCCATCCTCGCTTTCCCGGTCGACGAACCCGCGGCGCGCGACGGCGGGCCCAACGCCTGGCACGAAATGTGCCAGCGTTTTGCCGACATGGACACGCTGACCATTGCCCAGATCGAGGGCCGGGTCGGCGGCGGCGGCGCCGAGATCGCGATGAGCTTCGACATGCGCTTCGGCGTCCTTGGCAAGACCGTCATCAACCAGATGGAGGTGCCGCTCGGCATCATCCCCGGCGGCACCGGCACCCAGCGACTACCGCGACTGGTCGGGCGCGGCCGGGCGCTGGAGATCATCCTGTCGGGGAACGACCTCGACGCAGCGACGGCGGAGCGCTGGGGCTGGCTCAACCGCGCGCTGCCGGCCGACGAGATCGGATCGTTCGTGGCGGCGCTGGCGCAGCGCATCGCAAGCTTCCCGCCCGATGCCGTGCGGCTGGCCAAGCG
>JANOCM010000368.1:0-3028 GCA_031412175.1 Alphaproteobacteria bacterium | reverse complement strand
CGCAGACGGTGGTCGTGCTACTCGGCTTCAGCAGCGCCGGGTCGATGGCGTCGATGGGGAAATAATGATTGCCCTCGACGACGACGGTATCGTTGCTGTCGGCGATGGTGACGCCGTTCCAGGTGGCTTTTGGCATGGGGGGTGCTCCGCTTGTGTGGCGACTATTTGGGCCGGGCGGCGGGGTTTTGCCAGCGGTGATGTGGTCGCATTTGTCGCCGTGTCATCCCGGCGAAGGCCGGGACCCATAAACCACGAATTTGCCCACAAAAGAAACCGGCATCGAAGTCCTTTGGCGCCGAAGTTCGTGGTTTATGGGTCCTGGCCTGCGCCGGGATGACTGACGCGACGTAATTACTGCCCGAACCCCGGCGCTGCCGCCGCGCGCAACGCCTCGCCTGCCGCCGCGATCAGCGCGCCGGCCTTGGCCTCGCATTCGCGCTGTTCATATTCCGCCACCGAATCGGCGACGATGCCGGCGCCGGCCTGGACGTGCATGACGCCATCCTTGACCACCGCGGTGCGCAGCACGATGCACGAATCCATCGCGCCGTCAGGACTGAAATAGCCGACTCCGCCCGCGTACGCGCCGCGTGCCTCGGGCTCCAATTCGGCGATGACCTGCATGGCGCGGACCTTGGGGGCGCCGCTGACCGTGCCGGCCGGAAAGCCCGCCAGCAGCGCGTCGATGGCGTCATGTTCGGGCGCCAGCCGGCCGCGGACGTTCGACACGATGTGCATGACATGGCTGTAGAATTCGACGCCGGCGCGATCGGTGACGGTCACCGTGCCGGGCAGCGACACCCGCCCGGTATCGTGGCGGCCGAGATCGAGCAGCATCAGATGCTCGGCCTGTTCCTTGGCATCGGCGAGCAGGCTGGCGCGGTTCTCGGCGTCCTCCACCGCGTCGCGCCCGCGCGGACGTGTACCGGCGATCGGCCGGATCGTGACATCGCCATCGCGCACCCGCACCAGAATCTCGGGGCTGGAGCCGACCAGCGCAAACCCCGGCAGGTCGAGGAAATACAGGAACGGCGACGGGTTGATGCGGCGCAGCGCGCGATACAGATCGAACGGCGGCAGCGGGAATTCGACGCTGAAGCGTTGCGCCAGCACGACCTGGAAGACATCGCCGGCAAGGATATAGTCCTTCGCCCGCGCCACCATCTCGGCATAGCGCGCCGGTGCCAGCAGCGGCACCGGCGTGCCGTCGGGCAGCGCCGTCGCCGTGGCAGCGCGCGGCGGCAGCGCCTGCGCCAGCCGCGCCTGCGCCGCCTCGATGCGCTCGACGGCCGCATCATACGCCCCCGGTGCATCGGCAAACACCGGTGCGACGATGAACAATTCGTCCTTCAATCGGTCGAAGACCAGGATCAGCGTCGGCCGTACGAACACCATGTCGGGCAGGCCGAGCGGCGACGGCGCATTGGCCGGCACGCTCGGCTCGACGAGCCGCACCGCTTCATAGCCGATATAGCCGACGAGGCTGGCCAGCGCGCGGGGCAGGGCGTCGGGCACATCGGCGCGCGCCTCGGCGACCAGCGCGCGCAGCGCCGCCAGCGCGCCGCCGGGCACGGGCACGAAGGCGTCGCGATCGGTGCGCCAGTGGCGGTTGATCTCCGACGTGTCGCCTTGCGCCCGCCAGACCAGGTCGGGATCGAGGCCGAGCAGCGAGTGCCGGCCGCGGACCTGGCCGCCCTCGACCGATTCGAGCAGATAGGCGCCGCTTTCGGCGGTCCCCAGCTTCAGCATCGCCGACACCGGGGTTTCGGTATCGGCGACGATGCGCGTCCACACCAGCTGCGCGCGTCCCTGCGCCAACGCCGCTGCAAAGCTGTCGCGATCGGGGGAAATCAGCCCGAAGCCGGTCATCCTATTGCGTGGTGTCCAGGCCCGACAGGCGGCGGGTGATGGCGGCGATGCTGGCATCGTTGCGCTTGGTTCCCACCGCCTTGGCGGCGGCATCGGCAAAGGCCTGACCGAATTCGCCCGGCAACTGGCTGGCGAGTTCGCGGCGGCTGGCGTCGAGCAGCTGCGGTACCGCCTTCACATCGCCGCGATCGATGCGGTCGACATGGATCAGCACCCAGCCTTGTCCACCCGGCAGCACCTGCACCGTCTTCACCGGCGTCGCCAGGAACGCCGTGATGATCGGCGGCACCTGCTGCTGGCCGGCGACATCGAGACGGCGACCGCGCAGCGGCTGCGGCGCTGCCAGCCCGGCGGCGGCCACGGCAGCGGCGAAATCGCCGGTCTTGCGGGTCTGCGCCACGATCGCATCGGCGCGCGTGCGTGCGGCCTTCAGCGCCTTGTCGCGCGTCGCGGCTTCGGCAACGGCAGCGCGGATCTCGGCGAGCGGCTGCGGCGCCGACGGCAGCACCTGCATGGTTTCGATGACGACGAGCTGCTGCTGGCCGAGATCCTCCACCGCCGCCCCGTCGCCGGGCTCGTGGCGGAAGGCGCGCGCGGCGAGCGTCACCAGTTCGGGTGCCGGCGCGGCCGCCATGCCGGGTGCCGTGCCCTCCTTGGTCACTGCGGTCTGGTTGACGATGGCGAGGCCATTGTCCTTGGCGAGATCGGCAAAGCTCTTGCCGGCATCGACACCGTCCTCGATCTTGCCGACCAGGTCGGCGATCGCGGTATCGACGGCGCGCTGCTGCAGGTCGGCCGCGATGGCGGGACGCGCCTCGGCGAGCGATTTGGCAGCAGTGCCCATCGCGTCGACGCGGACGACATGCCAGCCGAACGCGGACTTCAACGGCGCCGAGACGCCGCCGAGCGGCAGTGCAAAGGCCGCGGCGGCGACCGCCGGGCTGGTCGCCTTGCCGAAATCGGCCTGGTTTTGCTCGCCGAGCGTGATGTCGGCGGTGCCGAATCCGGCGAGGCGCTGCGCCGCGGCGGCAAAGCCTTCGGTGGCAGCGGCAGCGGCGATGGCGCGCGCCTTGGCTTCATCGGGGACGACGACCTGCTGCAGCTTGCGCGTCGCGGCGGCGCCATATTTGGCGGCGTCCTTGGCATAGGCGGCGGCGAT
>JANOCM010000367.1:0-3385 GCA_031412175.1 Alphaproteobacteria bacterium | reverse complement strand
TCCGGCAGTCCCGGCGCGAACGCTGGCTCTGCTCGGCAGCTGACAAGGCGAACGGCGCGGCGATGCCATGATCCGCGGTGGCCACTATGAACGCATCGACCTGGGGCTCGACTGGTGGGCGACAGCGCGGTGGAAGCTCGGTGGCGTCTGGGGGGCGCACCGACGGGGGCCTGCTGCGGCTGCAATGGATCTATTGACGCTGCCTTGACGTAATGTGTCGCGACCGGCTCTAGCTGTCGGCGGCGCAACAGGGGCGACTGGCATGGCGGAACCGGGCGACAGGGCGGGCGACCGAAGGGCGGGCGACAGCAGGGCGGGCGACAGCAGCGTGCGGCTGTTCCGGCACGCGCTGGTGGTGATGGCAGCGGTCGCGGTCGGTCTGATCGCCTGGCAACTGTCGCATCTGTTGCTGTTGCTGTTTGCCAGCGTGCTGGCGGCGCTGATGTTCCATGATTTCGGCGTGGCGTTGCAGCGCTGGCTGCGGCTGCCGTTCGGCGTCGCGCTGGCGCTGGCGGTGATCCTGCCGCTGGCCATGATCATCGTCATCTTCGGCCTGTTCGGCAGCCTGATGGTCGACCAGTTCACCGCGCTGTCGCGGCAGTTGCCGGCCGCCGTGGCATCGACGCGCAGCTGGCTGGCGACCACCGAGATCGGCCGCGAGGTCATTTCGGGGATCGCCGGCTATGCCCCCGAGGTCGGCACCATCGTCGGCATCGCGCGGTCGATGCTGGCCAATTTCGGCACCGGTCTGTCGGAACTCGCGGTGGTGCTCGTCGGCGGCGTTTATCTGGGTGCCCAGCCCGGCCTGTATGCCAATGGCTTCATCCATGCCGCCGAACGCGCCGGCTTTGCCCGCACCCGGCAGGTGGCGGACCAGTTGCACAATGCGCTGATCGCCTGGCTGAAGGGACAGGCGGTCGGCATGGCGTTCGTCGCCATCGGCACGTCGATTGGCCTGTCGATCGTCGGCCTGCCGTCGGCGGTGGCGATCGGGCTGGTCGCCGGATTGTGTGAATTCGTGCCCTATCTGGGGGTCATCCTGGTCAGCGTACCATCGGTGGCGATCGGGTTCAGCATGGGGATGCAGACCGGCATCTTCACGATCATCGCGCTGGTTATCGTCCAGCAGTTGCAGGGCAATGTCGTGACGCCGATGGCACAGGGCAAATTCGCCGATCTGCCGCCGGCGCTGACGATTTTCAGCCTGATCGGCTTTGCCGTGCTGCTTGGCCCGCTCGGCATCATCCTCGCGGTGCCGATGACCGTTGTCGGCATGGTGCTGATCAAGGCGGCGATGGCGCCGAAACCGGCAGCCGGCGTCAGCGCATGAGCCCGGCCTGGCGCAGCGCGCTATTGATCATCGCCTCGACGCCGCTTTCCACGCGCTGCACGGGCGCCGGGGCGGCGGCAGGTGTCGGGCCGTTGGCGACGGCGGGTGCAATGTTCCAGAAGGCTGCGATGCGCCGCGTCGAAGAAATGCCGGCATCGAGCATATAGGGGCCCGGGACGCCACAAGCCTCCCGCCCCGCGGCGGCGATCGGTGTGCCATGGCCCATGCCGGCGATGGTGATCGATTCGATGGCGGTGCCGCCCTGCCGGTCACGCCAGGTCAGCCGCGCCTGACCGTTGACGGTGTCATGAACGGGCGCGTCGAGGCCCTGCAACAGCGCCCAGCTGCGCGCGATGGCGTCGGCATTGGCCGGATCGACGGTATTGTCGGCGCTGCCCTGCCACACCGACAGCCGTGGCCAATGCCCGGTGTGCGGGGAGGCGCGGCGGATCGTGGCAGCCAATGCCGCCGGCGCCGGCAGGCCCTGGCCGCGCATCCGGTCGAATGCCTCGGGCACCGTCGCGGCGGCGCCGAACGGCACCCCGGCGATGATCGCGCCACCGGCAAAGACTTCCGGATAGGTTGCCAGCATCGCCATCGCCATGGCGCCGCCCGCCGACAGCCCGGTGATGAACACCCGGCCGCTATCGAGGCGGTGCGCGGCGACCATCGTGTCGATCATCTGGTGGATCGACAGTGCCTCGCCGGCGCCGCGGCGGATATCACCGGGCACGAACCAGTTGAAGCACAGGTTGCCGTTGTTGCCGCGCGTCTGTTCGGCAAACAGCAGCGCAAAGCCCTGTTCGGCTGCCAGTGCCGACCAGCCGGCACCGCGATCGTAATCGGCGGCGGTCTGGGTGCAGCCGTGCAGGACGACGACGAGCGGCGCGCCTGCGGCCAAGCCATCGGGCACGAAGCAGCGCCCGGCAAGCGCGCCGGGATTGCTGCCGAACTCGCCCAGATCGTCGAGCGCGCCAGTGCCGGCGACACCGCCGCTCGGGACCATCGCGGCAAGCGCCGACTGGCGCGCCGCCAGCCGTCCGATCGTGTCATTCAGGCTTCGCAATGTTTGCATCCTCGGCTTCCGCAAATTGCACGCGGGGTGGATAACACCCTATCAGCATCAATGTTGCAGTGCAGCACGAAAACGCTCAATGCGCCCGATTGCCGAGCAGGATCCGGTAGCGCAGGAAATTGAATACCGCAGCCGTGCCGGTGCCGCAAATGAACGCCAGCGGCACCGGCGCGCCGAAATACAGCGCCGTCGAATAGATCGCCAGGTTGATCGACACCCCCGCCAGCGTCACTGCGGCATAATGGCCGAATTCGCGCCAGCTCGGCGGCGCTGCGGTGGCAAAGGTCAACCGGCGGTTGAGCGTCCAGGTATAGACCATCGCGATGGCGATGCTGACGACTCGCGAGAAATAACGCGAGCCGCCGAAATGGATGACCGTCATCAGCACGACAAAATCGAGCGCCGCCGCGGAGCCACCGACCAGCCCGAAGCGCACCAGCTGGCCGACGAGCACGCGCCAGAATCCCGGCAGCGGCGTTTCGATCGTGGTCTCGCCCCGGCCCGGCATCGTCCCGGCCTAGCCGGTGATGCCGATTTCGCCGGCGGCGGTGCGAATCCGCCCCTGTGCCGCCGCATCGCCGGCAAAGGCTGCCAGCGCCGCGTCCCGCGCTTGCGCTGCCGCCGCCGCATCGCCGAGCACCGAGCGAGCGCGCATCAGCCGCAGCCAGCCGGCCTCGTCGCGCGGGTTCGCTGCAAGCTTTTTCGCCAGCCCGTCGACCATGCCGGCGATCATCGCCTGGCGCGCTTGCGGCGTCATCGCCGCGGCGCCCGCGACCTGGTCGGCCGACGGGCCGGGCATCACCCCGGCGGGCGGGCCGGCACCGGCGGCGGCGGCAGCCGCGAGCCCCGGCAGCGGCGGTGCGGGGACGCTGGCGCCGCCACGCGCCGGCGGCTTGATCGCGGCGAGCCGCGCGCTGACGTCGATCTTGCCGGCGCGCACCGCCTCGTCGATGACGCCGCGCAGCTGCGGCACCCACGGC
>JANOCM010000366.1:0-2167 GCA_031412175.1 Alphaproteobacteria bacterium | reverse complement strand
CGGCTGGTGGTGAAAGACGCGGCGGCGGCCCAGCCCGATATCGACGCAATGATCGAAGCGCAGCCGGTCGGCGGGATCGACACCGGCGCGCGCCGCGGCGAGCGCACCATCGAGCCGGCTGGCCAGCGCCGCGGTCGATTGTGCGACCAGCTCGCGGGCATGGGCGATGCCGGCGGCAAAGCCAGGCCCGTGTTGTTCGCGCGGATCGAGCGCCGCGAGCAGCCGGGTGTACATTTCCAGCGCGCGCGCCATGTCGCCGCCGGTTTCGAAATGATAGCCCTTGGCGAACAATGCGTGGCTGAAATAGGGGTCGCGATCGAGCGCCCGGTCGAGCGCATCGGCCTCGGCAGCGCGATCGCCGGCGCTGCACAGCGCGGTGGCAAGGTTGAACCACAGCAGCGCCGAATCGGGATCGGCGGCGACGGCGCGGCGCAACAGTGCGGCGGCGGTCGTGGCATCGCCCTGGCCGAGCGCGCGCAGGCCGGCGCTGTTGAGGGCGGCGGGATCGTCGCTCATCCGGCGCGCCTCATTCGAAGCGCCGGCCGGTGACGAGGACGCCGGCGGGATCGATGCGGACGTCGCGCCAGGTCAGCCCCCAGTGCAGGTGCGGCCCGGTGGCGCGGCCGGTGGCACCGACGGCACCGATGACCTGGCCTTCGGCTACGACATCGCCCGGCTTCACGTCGATCCGCGACAGATGGAGAAAGGCCGACACGAGCCCGAAGCCATGGTCGATCATCACCAGATTGCCCTCCAGCGTGAACGGTCCGCGCGCCAGCCGGACGATGCCGCCGCACGGCGCCCGGACTTCGGTGCCGGCAGGGGCGGCGAAATCAACACCGCCATGCGGCGCCTGCGGGGTGCCGGCGAGGATGCGCTGGGCGCCGAACACCCCCGATTGGCGGCCCTCGACCGGGGCGAAGAACTCGGTCTGCCAATCGTCGCGGTCGGAGATGACGGCGCGCGCTGCGTCGATCTCGGCGATTTCGGCGGGGCGGCGGGCGGCGAATTCGGCGTCGGGTACCGGGCGCGGTGGCAGGGTCGGCAGATTTTCGACGCGCCATTGCCGCGCCGCGACCGGGATCGACTGGCGAATGGCAACGCCGGCCGCCGAGGTCCAGGCCAGCGTCGCCACCGGCGCCGCATCGCGGCCGAAGCCTATGACGAAGCGGCCATCGGCGGCGAGCTGCACCGGCCGGCCATCGAGGCTGGCGTCGCGGCTGCCGCGCGGCAGCTGGCCACGGACGAGGCCGCCTTGTTCGAGGGCGCCGATAAGGATGGCCTGTGGCGCGGCCGCTATCGCTTGCGGGGCGGCGGGTGCGGCAGCCGCCGGTGCCGCGAGCAACAGCGCCGCGATCGCCAGTGCCGTCACAGCCGGCCCTGCGCCTTCATCTCGGTATAGCGGGTCATTGCGGCGTTGGCGTCGACATAGGCTTCCTGCAGCTCATGGCTCCAATAGCGCAGCGCCGGCAGGGCGATGCGCTTGCCGGTGACGGCGCAGGTGACGAAATCGCCGGGGGCGAGGACGTGATAGGAGCCGGAGAGATAGCGCAGCCGCGCCGGCCGGCCGAGGGTATCGAGCATCACAACAGCCTTCCTTGCACCGGTGTCCCGGTCGTCACAGTCGTTTCGCCATCGGCGAAGCGGATCGTCAAGCGCGATTCGGCGCGGGCGGCTTCGGCACTCGCCACCAGCTTGCCGGCGGGCGACAGCACCAGCGCATAGCCGCGCGCCAGCACCTGTTCGGGGCCAAGGCTGCCGAGCAGCCGCGCCGCCTGGTCGAGCCGGGCGCGGGCACGGTCGGCAGTGGCGGTGACGAGGAACAGCCGCAGCCGGGCGCTGCGCGTGTCGAGCCGGGCGCGTTCGCGCGTCGCGACACCGCGGGCACCGCGATCGAGGCCGGTGGCGGCGGTGGCGAGCAGGGTCGCAGCGCGGTCGCGGCGACCGGTGATCAGCGTCGGCCGCAGCGCCGCGCCGGCGCTCATGGCGCGGCCGCGCCAGCGGCTGGCGGTCGCCGAAAGCCCGCGCGGCAGGCGGTCGAACAGATAATCGGCGCGCTGGGCGGGCAGTTGCAGCAGCGACCGCGGGCTGGGCAGCAGCCGCGCCGCGGCATCGGCGCGTTCGCGGCGCTGGGCGATGGTGCGCGCGGCGGCGCGATCGAGCCGCG
>JANOCM010000365.1:0-2027 GCA_031412175.1 Alphaproteobacteria bacterium | reverse complement strand
ATCACACCGCCGGCAAAGGCGTTGGCGTGGTAGGCGCAGTCGCCGATGGCAAAGACATGCGCCAGGCTGGTGCGACAATGGTCGTCGACGGCAAGGCCGTTGCCGACCTCGGCACCGGCGGCGAGCAGCGGCGTGACTGCCGGCACGATGCCGATGCCGACAATGACGATGTCGGCGGCAATCGTCTCGCCATCGGCAAGGACGACACCGGTGGCGCGGCCGTCGACGCCGCTGATCGCCGTGACCGTGACCCCCGTGCGGATGGTCACACCATGGGCGCGGTGCTCGGCTTCGTAGAACGCCGAAAGTTCGGGCCCGGCGACGCGCGCCAGCACCCGGTCGAGCGCTTCGAGGACGATGACGCTCTTGCACATTTTGGCGAATACCGCGGCCGCCTCCAGCCCGATATAGCCGCCGCCGACGATGGCGATCCGGCTGGCGCCGGCGAGCTCGCCCTGCAGCGCGACGACATCGGCATGGGTGCGGATGGCGTGGATGCCGGTAAGGTCATGGCCTTCGCATGCCAGCCGCCGCGGCGCGCCGCCTGCGGCCCAGACCAGGTCGCCATAGCCGAAGGTGGCACCGCCATCGCTGGCCAGCGTGCGGGCGGCGGCATCGACGCCGGTAATACGCACGCCGGTCAGCACGGTGACATCGCGATCGGCCCAAAAGGCGATCGGCCGCAACAGCATCCGGGCGAAATCCTTGTCGCCGGACAGGAAATCCTTCGACAGAGGCGGGCGTTCATAGGGGTATTCGGCTTCCTCGCCGATCAGCGCGATGCTGCCGGCAAAGCCCATCTGGCGCAGCTGCACCGCCGTATGGGCACCGCCATGGCCGGCGCCGACGATGATGACGTCAAAATAGGGCATGGCAGCGCCTTCCGGGTCGTTGTGCCACCGGGGGCTATCGCGTTTGCCGCTCCCCGGCAAATCGGGCGACCCGCCTGCCGCAGTGCCTCCCGTCTCGCCTCACGCCAGGGCGCTGGCCGTCTGGTCGGCGGCGGCACGAACGAAGATCGCACGCAGTTCGGCGGGCGTCGCCCGAGTCAGGGCGCCGGCATGGATGGCGTCGGCATCCCACAGCCAGCTTTGCGCCGGGTCGTCGCGCATCGTCCAGGCCGGAAACATCCGCTCGCTTACCGTTTCGCGCACCAGAAGCGTGACCCCCAGATGACGATTGTCGCGTCCGATCTTGGCAAAGGTCGCCGCGATCGCGTCGTCGGGCCCTTCGATGAGCTGCAGATAGAGGTCGGCGCGGACGATCAGCGCGCCGGTCAGGCCGTTGCGGGCATTGTTGCGGCGCGCCTGGAGGAGGATGCCGTCGAGCATCGCGTCGTCGAACCCGAAGGGTTCCGAAGCATAGATCAGCTGCGTCAGCATCGTCGGCACGCCCCCCTGTCGCCCTACCATGCCGCAGAAACGGTGCGGCGCAAAGCCTCCCCTTCACAAGACCCGATGGGGGTGCCACACCGGCAAAATGGATCTGTCCGCCCATCCCGACGCCGCCGAGTGGGGCCAGTTGCGCCGCCGCACGCCGTTGGTGCGCCGCCTGCTGGCGCGCAATCCGTCGCCGTTCACCTTCACCGGCACCGGCACCTTTGTCGTCGGCAACGGTACCGTCGCCGTCATCGATCCCGGCCCTGCCGACCCCGACCATATCGCCGCCTTGCTGGCGGGCCTTGCCGGCGAAACCGTCAGCCATATCGTCATCACTCACACTCATATGGACCATTCGCCGGCGGCGCCGGCGGTGCAGGCGGCGACCGGCGCGGCGATCGTCGGCTGTGCGCCGCTGGTGCTCAGCGACGATGGCCCGCGCGCCGATGCGGGGTTCGATGCCAGCTACGCCCCCGACAGGGTCATGGGCGACGGTGACGCCGTTTCGGGGCCGGGCTGGTCGCTGACCGCCGTGGCCACCCCCGGCCATACCTCGAACCACCTGTGCTTTGCGCTTGCGGAGGAAAAGGCGCTGTTTACCGGCGACCATGTCATGGGGTGGAGCACGACCGTCGTGGCGCCGCCCGA
>JANOCM010000364.1:0-2742 GCA_031412175.1 Alphaproteobacteria bacterium | reverse complement strand
TCCATGCCAAGGCACCGAGCGCCGATCTCGAACAGCGCTTCTTCCGCGCCATCCAGGCGGTCGGCGAACCGGCCATCGCCCGCCAGGTCGCGCAGTTGCAGACGATCGTCACCGCCAGCGGCGGGCTGGGCGCCAAGGCGCGCGACCGGTCGGAAATCGAACGCCAGATCATCCGCCTGCGCTATGAAATCTCGGCCGTCGATCCCGCCAATGCCGCCGCCCGCGCCGCGCTCGAGGCCGAACGCAGCAAGGCGGAAGCGGCGCTGATCGAGGCCAATGTCGCGCTTGCCGCCGATCCGCGCTTTCGCGCCGTCGATGACCAGCCGACGACGGTGGAGGATGTCCGCGCCGTGCTGCGGCCGGGCGAATATTATCTGAAGGTGACGCGGCTGCGCAGCCATGCCTATGCGATGGTCATCGGCCGCGAAAAAAGCTTCCTCTACCCGCTCGATGCCCCCGCCGCCGATGTCGACCGCATCGCCCGCCGGGTGCGCGCTTCGATCCGCGACGACAGCGGCCGGTTGCCGTTCTTCGATGTCGGCGCCTCCTATGCGCTGTTCCGGCTGATCGCCGGGCCGGCCGAGGCCGATCTGGCCGCTGCCAAGGCGATCGTCGTCGATCCGTCGGGGCCGCTCGAGAATCTGCCCGCCGGTGTGCTGGTCACGACGATCGACAGCGTCCGCCGCTATATCGCCACCAAGGCGGCGCGGCCCAATGATTACAGCACGGTGGCGTTCCTCGGCGCCGGGACCGAATTGTCGAACGCGCTGTCGCCGCGGTCCTTCCTGATCACCCGCAAGCTGCCGGCGTCGACGGCGCCGCGGCCGTTCATCGGCTTCGGCGAAAACGCCCCGGCGCCGATGGCGCAGGTGCCGGCGGGCGCGCGCATCTCGGTCGGCACCGGCTGCGATATCGGCTATGCCGAACTCGCGCAGGTGATGAACGCCAACAAGCCGGTGAGCGCGCATGAACTCGGCGTCGCGTCGGCTGCGCTCGGCTACCCCAACTCGCCCGAAGTGACGAAGGAAGACTTCAGCGATGTCGCCGTGCTCGCCAATAGCGCGCGTGGCGATTACCGCAAGTTCCAGATCGTCCATTTCGCCACCCACGGCGTCCCCGAGACCCAGACCGGCGAATGCACCCGCATCCCGCCGTCGCTGGTGACCACCCTGGCGCCGCCGGTCGCCGGCGGGCCGCCGTCCGATGGCCTGCTTAGCCTGCCCGAAGTTGCGGCGCTCGATCTCGACGCCAATCTCGTCGTGCTGTCGGCGTGCGAAACCGCCAGCGGCGTGTCGGGCGTCGGTGGCCGCCTGTCGGGGCAGGACGAATCGGCGGCGACGCTCGATGGCCTGGTTCGCGCCTTCATCACCGCCAACGCCCGCGCCGTCATCGCCACCTATTGGCAGGTGCCGGCGTCATTGCAGACCGAGGCGCTGATCGGCGATTTCTACCGATCCGGGCGCACCGAAACCATCGGCGCGGCGCTGCGCGACGCCCAGCGCGGCGTGATAGCCAAACCCGAAGTCTCGCATCCCTATTTCTGGGGCGCCTATTTCCTTGTCGGCGACGGCAGCAAATCCATGCTGTCGGGCCCCATCGCCAGCGCGCAGGCGGCGGCGCAATAATGGCGGCGGCCGGGGTCGCCGGAGTATCGCCGCACATCCGGCCGGGGGTGACGCTGGTCGCCGCCGCCGCTGCCGCGGCCGCCATCGTGCCGCTCGGGCAATGGCTGTTCACGCTGCTGGCAACGACGACCGGCCTCGGCAGCGCCGGCGACGCGGTGCAGGAAACCGTGTTCACGCTGATCGTTTTCGGCGCGCTGCTTGCCGTCGCCACGATAGGCCTGACGGTCGAAAAGGGCTGGGGCCAGCTCGTCGGTCATGCCCCGGGCCAGATGATCGCCCTCGGCCTTTCCGGCGGCGTCGGCGGGCTGCTCGCGGCCGCCGGGCTGGCGGCACTGGCGTCGCCGTCGCTGCCCGGCGCCGCTGCCGGGGCAGGAGTCGGCGCGCTGCTCGGTGGCACGCTGCTCATCCTGTTCCAGGCCGGTGTCGAGGAGGTCTATTTCCGCGGTTGGCTGCAACCCGTGCTGTCGCGCGCCTGGGGCGACATCGCCGGGCTGTTGGTCACTGCCGCCACGTTTTCGATCCTGCACCTGATCGGCGCCGACCGGTCGCTGCTGACGATCGTCAACCTCGTGCTCGGCGGGCTGTTGTTCGGGCTGGTGGCGCAGCGCAGTGGCGGCATCGTGCTGGCGGTGGCGGCGCATTTCGGCTGGAACTGGGCCGAAAGCATCGGTCTCGGCCTCATCCCCAACCCCGGCGGCGGCAGTTTCGGCGCCATCCACGACATCGATTTTGCCGGCCCGGCGCTGTGGGGCGGGGCGCCCGAAGGCCTCAACGCCAGCATCGCGATGACCTTTGCGCTGGTCGCGCTGGCAATCCCGGCGGTTGCCTGGCGCGGCGTCAGCCCGACTGCCCGGCACGATTGACGTCGATCCGGTCGCGTTCCTTGCCGAACGCGATCAGCGCCGCGCCGCTGAGGATGCGGCCGCCTTCGGTGCGGATGCTCAGCGGATCGACCGGCTGGTTGTCGATATGCACTTCGTAATGCAGGTGCGGCCCGGTCGACCGGCCGGTGGTGCCGACTTCGCCGATCGCCTGGCCCTGGCCGACGCGCGCGCCGACGGTGACTTCCGGCCGGATGCGGTTCTGGTGGAGGTAATAGGTCGCCCAGCCATTGTCG
>JANOCM010000363.1:0-5855 GCA_031412175.1 Alphaproteobacteria bacterium | reverse complement strand
AGCGCGGCGCAAGCGCCGCTAACGTCCGCCCGCCCGCCGTTTCCCGAAACTCGCCTTCTTCTTCATCTTTTCGAACCGGGTCGTGCGCGTTCCGGGCGCGCCGCCCATGCTGCGGCCCTGCACCGGAGCGACGCGTTCGCCCGCCGGCACGCCGAGCTCGTCCATTTCCAGCCGGCGGATCTGGTCGCGGATGGCGGCGGCGGTTTCGAATTCGAGGTCGGCGGCGGCGGCCTGCATTTGCTTGTCGAGATCGGCGATATAGGCCTTGAGATTGTGGCCGACGAGGTTCGTCGTTTCGGCATCGCCGGTTTCGACGATCAGCCCGTCGCGCATCGACACATCGGCGAGCACATCGGAGATGTTGCGCTTGATCGTCATCGGCGTGATGCCGTGTTCGGTGTTGTACGCCTCCTGCCGGGTGCGGCGGCGATCGGTCTCGCGGATGGCGCGCTCCATGCTGCCGGTGACGTGGTCGGCATAAAGGATGACGCGGCCATCGACGTTGCGCGCCGCGCGGCCGATGGTCTGGATCAACGAGGTTTCGGACCGCAAAAAGCCTTCCTTGTCGGCATCGAGGATCGCCACAAGCCCGCATTCGGGGATATCGAGGCCCTCGCGCAGCAGGTTGATGCCGACGAGCACATCGTAGACGCCGAGGCGCAGGTCACGGATCAGCTCGATACGCTCCAATGTCTCGACGTCGCTGTGCATATAGCGGACGCGCAACCCCGCCTCGTGGAGGAACTCGGTCAGGTCCTCGGCCATGCGTTTGGTCAGCGTCGTCACCAGCGTGCGATAGCCCGCGGCGGCGACCTTCTTGGCCTCCTGGATCAGATCCTCGACCTGGTCCTCGACCGGCTTGATCTCGATCGGCGGATCGATAAGCCCCGTCGGCCGGATGACCTGTTCGACGAACACACCGCCGGTCTTGTCCATCTCCCAGGTGCCGGGCGTCGCCGACACGAACACCGTCTGCGGGCGCATCGCTTCCCATTCGGCAAAGCGCAGCGGGCGGTTGTCGATGCACGACGGCAGGCGGAAGCCATATTCGGCGAGCGTCATCTTGCGGCGGTGATCGCCCTTGGCCATCGCGCCCAGCTGACCGACGGTGACATGGCTTTCGTCGACGAACAGCATGGCGTTTTCGGGGAGGTATTCGAACAGCGTCGGCGGCGGCTCTCCGGGCAGGCGGCCGGTCAGGAAGCGGCTGTAATTCTCGATGCCGGCGCATGATCCGGTCGCGGCGATCATCTCGGGGTCGAAATTGGTGCGCTGTTCGAGCCGTTGTGCCTCGAGCAATTTGCCTTCGGCGTTGAGCTCCTTCAGCCGTTCGGTCATCTCGAACTTGATGGCTTCGCTCGCCTGTTTCAGCGTCGGGCCGGGCGTCACATAATGGCTGTTGGCATAGATTTTGACATAGTCGAGCCGCGCCACCGCTTGGCCCGTCAGCGGGTCGAATTCGGTGATGCTTTCGATCTCGTCGCCGAAGAAGCTGACGCGCCAGGCGCTGTCCTCATAGTGCGACGGGAAGATCTCGAGATTGTCGCCGCGCACCCGGAAGTTGCCGCGGGCAAAGCCGGCGTCGTTGCGCTTGTACTGCAGCGCGACGAGCTTGCGGATGATCTCGCGGCTGTCGGCATTCTCGCCCTTTTTCAACGTGAAGGTCATCGCCGAATAGGTCTCGACCGAGCCGATGCCGTAGATGCAGCTGACCGAGGCGACGATGATGACGTCGTCGCGTTCGAGCAGCGAACGGGTGGCCGAATGGCGCATCCGGTCGATCGCTTCGTTTACGCTCGATTCCTTCTCGATGTAGGTGTCGGAGCGGGGCACATAGGCTTCGGGCTGGTAGTAGTCGTAATAGCTGACGAAGTATTCGACCGCGTTGTTCGGAAAGAAACTCTTGAATTCGCCGTATAATTGCGCGGCGAGGATCTTGTTGGGCGCCAGGATCAGCGCCGGGCGCTGGGTCGCCTCGATGACCTTGGCGACCGTATAGGTCTTACCCGAACCGGTGACGCCGAGCAGAACCTGGTCGCGCTCGCCCTGGTTGGCCTGCGCCACCAGTTCGGCGATGGCAACCGGCTGGTCACCGGCCGGCGTATAGTCGCTGATCAGCTCGAAGGTCTTGCCGCCTTCGGATTTTTCCGGGCGCACCGGGCGGTGCGGCACGAAGTTTTCACTGCCCTCGGGTTCGGCGAGGCTGGTGCGAATCTGGATGGCCATGACGCCAATATGGCTGATGGACCGGTTTTGTTCCAGTGTCGGCGACGCCGCAATGCTGATATTCCGTGGCAAGGTTTGGAGGAGGCGTTGATGCGCAAGGCATGGCTGCTGGCGGGGCTGATGATTTCCGGCGTTGCTTCGGCCGATCCGATGCGGGTGCTGCCCGGTGAATGGGAGGTCACCAGCACCATGAAGATGCAGGCCCTGCCCAACATGTCACCGAAAATGGCAGCGGCGATGCGCGGTCAAATGGGCAAGCCGATGGTGATCCGCACCTGCATCACCCCCGAGGAAGCAGCGCGCGGCCCCGAAAGCCGGCCGCGCGACAAGAATTGCAAGGTCGGTAATATGCGCTACGGCGGCGGCCGCGTCTCCGCCGAAACCGTCTGCACCCATCAGGGCGATGTCACCCGCGTCAGGATGAACGGCACCTACACGCCGACGAGCTATGTCATGGATGGCGCCATGTCGGGGTCGCGCGCTTCGACCGGCGCGATGGCAATGACGATGCATATCGTCGGCAAGCGTGTCGCGGCCGTGTGTTCCACGAAAGCGAAGTAGCTTCAGCGCGCCATGCGGCGGATCGCGCGCCAGGCGCCGGCAAGGTGCGGCACGAATAGCAGCGCGAACAGCGGCGGCAGCCATGCCCGATGCATCGGCGTGGCTAGCGGATTGGCCGGCAGGTTCGGCAGCTTGAACCCCATCAGGTCGATCGGCGCGCTGGCCAGCGCCAGCCCCGACACGCAAGTCGCGGTAATCCAGGCATAGAGCGCGAAATGCGCGACATGGACATAGCCCGGCTTGGGTGGTGACGGGCGCAGCAGGCGTTCGATCATGCGGCCGAACAGCAGCAGGAACACCGCGCCGCCGATCGCCATGTGGACAGCAAGGAATTCAGCGCGCGCCGGATTGGCGCGCGCCATGATCGCCACATATTGCCCCATGGCGAAGGCGGGAATGATCAGCGCGGCGCTCGCCCAGTGCAGCCCGCGGGTCAATTGGCCATAGGCCGCGGGGGTGCCGCGCCAGGGCACCGGATCGACCGGGCGACGGAATTGCCGCCAACTGGCCCAGATCAGCAGCGCCACGCCTGTTGCGATCACCGCCGCCTCGATATTGAGCAGCAGCGGCGTCCAGCTTCCGGCCGGCGCTGCGGCAAAGGTGCCATCGCCATTGGCGAGCACGATCGACCAGGCAAGGAACGCCAGCGCCGTGGCGGCGAGCAGCGTGCCCGCGGCGCGGATGATCGCCCAGGGCGCGTTGAGCGTGAGGGCCAAGGCGAGCGCGAGGCCGAGATAGAAGCTTGTCATGCCGCCCTTTGCAGCCGATGGCGGGGCAATTGGCAAGCATGGGCCTTGCCGCAAAAGGGCGCCGCCATGGCCGAACGATTCGAACGCCACAAACAGGCCTGGACCAGCGAAGAGGTGCAGAAACTGCACATCCTCGCCAAGAAGGGCATGCCGTTGCGCGCCATCGCCAAGGCGCTGACCCGCAGCGAGGAATCAACGAAGGCCCGCGCCAAGGCCGACGGGCTGAGCATCGCCAGCTTGCGCTAGGGCCCTCAGCGGCAGACGCGATAGCCGCGTGGGGCCTGGTCGAGGTGCAGATGGTCGGCGTGGGCGGCGTTGTAATCGGGCGACAGCGTCGTGGCGAAAAGGCGGCAGGCGCCGTCGCGGATCTCGTGCAGGAAGGCGGCGTGCGCCGGATTGCTGCCGTCCGACCAGTCGGCCTTCACGCTGATTCGTGTGCCATCGCGCAGCCGCACGCCGGCGATGTCGATGGCATCAGCGGTGGCGTGTTCGCTTTGCCGCGAACTGCCAGCGATGGTGCGGCAATTGTAGCTACCAAGCTGGTCGATGGCGACGACCGGCTGGCCGAAATGCCGCCGGGCGGCGGGGCGGACGACCTGGCGTTCCCAGATGACCAGCGCCGCCGCGACCGGGCAAGCGGTGCGTAGCGGTGCGGGCCGCCAAGCCGGACGCAGGGTCAGGTCGATGCCGTCGGCATAGCCGCACTGGCCGCGGCGGATCGGCGGCAACGGTGTGAAATCGGCGCGGGCGGCATTCAGCAGCGCCCGGCACCGCGGCGCATCGCGGGTCAGCGCCGCCAGCTTGCGGCCGGTGAAGGCGCCGATCGGCTGGTCGAGCACCAGCGGCGTCCACGGCAGTGATTCGGGGTGGCGGCGCGCCCATTGCCAGCCTGTCCAGGCCAGCGCTGCCAGCAGCAGCAACCAGACGATACGGCCCGCCACGATCAATCGACGCTGACGATCTCGACCTCGTGGCCCAACAGCATGGCGACATCGCCGACGCGTTTGCCCATCACGGCACGGGCGAGGGGTGACACATACGAAACACTGCCAGCGGTCGGGTCGGCTTCGTCATCGCCGACGATGCGCCATTGCTGGATCCGGCCGTCGGCGCGTTCGATGCCGACATTGCTGCCGAAGCCAATCGTGCCATCGTCTGGCCGGCCTTCGATTAGCTGGGCGCTGGCGCGGCGCGCGGACCAATAGCGCAGCTCGCGTGTCGCCACCGCCATGGCGCTGCGATCGGCGCTGATTTCGCCGCCGGCGCGGGCGGCGTCATATTCGGCGCGCGCCGCGGCCAATGCGGCATCGATTGCAGCTAGGCCGGCAGCAGTCACCAGATTGGCATGCGCCGGGATCGGCCGGTCGGGCAGGTTCGCCGCTACCGCTTCGGCATCCGATTCCTTGGTGAAGGCAACACTCATGCGGTGGATATGGCGGTCGGGGTGGCGCTTGGCTAGGGTTCGGGGATGATCCGCCTGCTGCTGCCACTATTGCTCGCTGCCCCGGCCACCGCCGCGCCGCTCGCCGATATCGTCGCCGGGCGCACCGCGGCGACGCCCGGCATCGCCGGCCTCGCGGTCGTTGTTGCCGACCGCGACGGCACAGTGCGCGCCGAAGCGTTCGGCGACGCGGTGATCGGCGGCCGCCCGCTGACGATCGACACGCCGATGCGCGTCGCGTCGATATCGAAGGCCGTTGTGGCGATCGGCGTGATGCGGCTGGTGGAACAGGGCAAGCTCGATCTCGACGGCGATGTCTCGCGCTGGCTCGGCTGGCGCTTGCGCAACCCGGCGTTTCCCGATGCGAGGGTAACGCTGCGCCAATTGCTGTCGCACACTGCCGGCATCGACGATGGCGCCGGCTATCGCCTGCCGCTCGGCAAGGCGCTGCGCGATGAAATTCCGGCGCATTGGTCAGCGGCGGCGCCGGGCGCGCGCTTTTCCTATGCCAATTTCAACTATGGCATCATCGGGACCGTTATGGAGGCGGCAACCGGTGAACGCTTCGACCGGCTGATGACCCGGCTGGTGCTGGTGCCGCTCAACCTCGATGCCGGCTACAACTGGAGCGGCGCCAGCGACGCCGCGGTGGCGCGCGCTGCGGTGCTGTACCGTCGCGGTAAGGACGAAACGACGATCGATCCGGCCGGGCCGTGGGTCCCGCAGGTCGATGATCTGGGGGGCAAGCGCCCGGCGTGCCCGGTGGCAAGCGACGACGGCCGGTGCGATCTCGGCGACTATCGGCCCGGCACCAACGGCACGCTGTTCAGCCCGCAGGGCGGCCTGCGCATCTCGGCGCTGGGGCTGGCGACGATCGG
>JANOCM010000362.1:0-8169 GCA_031412175.1 Alphaproteobacteria bacterium | reverse complement strand
TCAGCACATAGCCGCCGGCCGCCTCGGTCTTCAGCAGGCGCCGGATGGCGGTGATGGGACGGCGATAGGGCATCCGCCGCGTCTAGCCGGTCACCCGCGCGCGGAATAGTTGGTTTCGACCCAGTTCCGGTAGCTGCCGTCGAGCACCGCACGCCACCAGCCTTCGTTGGCGAGATACCAGGCCAGCGTCGCGGCAAAGCCGGTGGCGAAGTCGCGCGCCGGGGCATAGCCGAGCTCGACGCGTGCCTTCGCTTCGTCGATGGCATAGCGGCGGTCGTGGCCGGGGCGATCGGTGACGGTGGTTTTCAGGCTGGCGGTGGGGCGGCCGTGCGCGGCGGGGGCATCGGGAAAGCGTGCCGCCAGCTCCGGATCGGCGGCAAAGGCGGCATCCACGGCGGTGCACAGCGTGTCGATGACGGTGATGTTGGGCAGTTCGGCACCGCCGCCGATGCAATAGGTTTCGCCGATGCGGCCCTTTTGCAGTACGGCGTCGATGCCGCGGCAATGGTCCTCGACGTGCAGCCAGTCGCGGATCTGCATGCCGTCGCCATAGATCGGCAGCGGCCGGCCGTGGAGCGCATTGATCAGGAACAGCGGGATCAGCTTTTCGGGAAACTGGTACGGGCCATAGTTGTTCGAACAGTTCGATGTGGTGACCTGCAGGCCATAGGTGTGGTGCCAGGCGCGGACGAGGTGATCGGACGCCGCCTTTGATGCCGAATAGGGGCTGTTGGGGGCATAGGCGGTGGCTTCGTTGAACGCCGGATCGGTGGGTCCGAGGCTGCCATAGACTTCATCGGTGGAGACATGGTGGAAACGGTGGGGCGTGCCGTCGCCGCCGAGCCAGACGCTGCGCGCCGCGGTGAGCAGGCTCAACGTGCCGATGATGTTGGTGTCGATGAAGGCGGCGGGGCCGTGGATCGAGCGATCGACATGGCTTTCGGCGGCGAAGTGGACGATCGTGTCGATGCTGCGGTCGCGCAGCAAGGCTTCGACAAGCGCTGTATCGCGGATGTCGCCCTCGATAAGATCCACGACCAAGGCGTTCGCGAGGCTGTCGCCCGCATTGTTGGCGCCCGCAAGGTTGGCGCGGTTGCCGGCATAGGTCAGCGCATCGAGCACGGTGAGGGTGTCGCCCGGGTGGTTTGCCCGCCAATAGTGCACGAAGTTGGCACCGATGAAGCCGGCGCCGCCGGTGACGAGAAGGTTGGTCATGTGGTCGCCTGCTTGATGGTGGCGAGACAATCGCGCAATTCGGCGCGCCAGTGCCGCGCCGGGCCGGTGATCGCCCAGGTCGCGGTCTTGTCGAGCACGCCATAGGGCGGGCGCTGCGCCGGGGTGGGATAGTCGGCGGTGCGGATCGGCACGATCGGCACGGCGCGGTGGAGCAGGCCGAGCGCCAGCGCTTCCTCGTGGATCGCCACGGCGAAGTCGTACCAGCTGGCCACGCCGGCGTCGGTCCAGTGGTGGATGCCCGTCGCGCGCACGGCAAGCAGCGCCCAGAGCGCGTTGGCGAGGCCGTCGGCATGGGTCGGCGTGCCGATCTGGTCGGCAACGACGCGGATTTCGGGGCGTTCGCGCATCAATCGCAACATGGTGTGGACGAAGTTCCCGCCCACTGCCGCATACACCCAGGCGGTGCGGACGATGAGCGCATGCGGGTGGGCGGCCTGCGTTGCGGCCTCGCCAGCGGCCTTCGTGCGGCCATAGACGCTGACCGGTGCGGGCGCTGCGGCAGGTGGATAGGGACTGTGCGCGGTGCCGTCGAAGACGAAATCGGTGGAGATGTGGACGAAACCGATGCCGGCATTGTGCGCCGCCTGGGCGAGATGGCCGACGGCGGTGGCATTGATGCGCTGCGCCGTGTCGGGATCGGCCTCGGCCCGGTCGACGGCGGTATAGGCGGCGGCGTTGATCAGTACGTCGGGGCGGGCAGCGGTGATGGCGCGGACGATGGCTTGCGGGTCGGTTATATCGAATTCAGCCTCGGGCGGGGCGATGACGGTGACGCCGGCCGGTGCCGTCGCCTGCAGCGCGCGGCCGAGTTGCCCGCCGGCACCGGCGACCAACACCCTCATGCGAACACCGCCGCATCGGCGAGCGTTTTGCCCGCGGCGTCCTTTGCCGAAACCAGTGGTGTCGTGTCGAGCGGCCAGGCAATGCCGATCGCCGGGTCGTCCCAGCGGATGCAATGTTCGTCGGCGGGTTCGTACAATGTCGTGCACTTGTACTGGAAATCGGCGCTGGCGCTGGTCACGACGAAGCCATGGCCGAAACCCGGCGGCACCCAGAGCATCGCCTTGTTGGCGTCCGAGAGCTCGACCCCGACCCAGCGGCCGAAATGCGGCGACGAGCGGCGCAGGTCGACGGCGACATCGAAGACCGCGCCTTGCGTGACCCGCACCAGTTTCCCCTGCGGATTGGCGAGCTGGTAATGCAGCCCGCGCAACACGCCCTGCGCCGAGCGGCTGTGATTGTCCTGGACAAAATCAAGGTCGAGACCCGCCTCGGCAAAGCTCCGTGCGTTCCAGCTTTCCAGAAAGAAACCGCGGTCGTCGCCGAACACCCGCGGAGTGATCAGCAGCACGCCGGGCAGGGTGGTCGCCTCGATCTTCATGCCGACCGCTTCAGCTGGTCGAGCAGATATTCGCCATAACCCGACTTGCGCAGCGGCTCGGCGATGCGCGCCAGTTGGTCGCTGTCGATGAAGCCCTGGCGCCAGGCGATTTCCTCGGGGCAACAGATCTTCAGCCCCTGGCGTTCCTCGACGATACGGACATACAGTCCGGCATCGAGCAGCGCGCCATGCGTGCCGGTGTCGAGCCAGGCAAAGCCGCGCCCCATCAGTTCGACCGAAAGCGTGCCGGCCTCGAGATACAGCCGGTTGAGATCGGTGACCTCGAGCTCGCCGCGCGCCGACGGCTTGATTTCGCGCGCCAGCCGCACCGCGTCGGCGTCGTAGAAATACAGCCCGGTCACGGCGAAATTGGATTTCGGGACGGCGGGCTTTTCCTCGATGGTTTCGGCGCGGCCATCGGCGTCGAACGAGACGACGCCGTACGCCGACGGGTCCTTGACATTATAGCCGAACACCGTCGCGCCGGACGTCCGCGCTTCGGCGCGCGCCAGCAGTTCGGGCAGGCCGTGGCCGTAGAAGATGTTGTCACCGAGGATCAGCGTCGATGGCCGGTCACCGACGAAATCCGCACCGATGTGATAGGCCTGCGCCAGCCCCTTGGGCTCCGGCTGGACGGCATATTCGAAGCGCATGCCCCAGTCGCTGCCATCACCGAGCAGCGCGCGAAACGCCGGCGCGTCGGTGGGGGTGGTGATGATCAGCACCTCGCGGATGCCGGCGAGCATCAGCACCGACAGCGGATAATAGATCATCGGCTTGTCATAGACCGGCATCAGCTGTTTCGACACCGAGCGGCTGAGCGGATACAGCCGGGTGCCCGATCCGCCTGCGAGGATGATGCCGCGCCGTGCTGCCGGGGTGGTGATGGTCATGTGCGTCCCTGCATGAAGCGCCGCAGCAGTCCGGCAAAGCTGCGCGCCTGGGCGAGGGACGAATCCTGCGCGGCGGCCTGCCAAAGCTGCAGCCCGCGATACCGGGGCAAGGGCCGCCCGGCAACCGCCATTGCCGCCAGCCGCGACAGGATCTGGCGTTTGCGACGTGCCTGCGCCGGCTGCATGCGGACGATCTCGGCCATCGCCAGCGGCGCGGTTTCGACTGTGCCGGCGGCGCGCGCCGCATCGAGCAGCGCCAGCCCGGCGGCAGTGCGCGCGATGACAAGGCTGCGGCCGTCCTGTTCGTCAAAGCTGGGGTAGCCGCGGTCGTCGCCATACCAGGCGTCGGCGCAGGCGATATCGGCCATGTTGCCGACGGCATCGGGGCAGATCTTGCAGCGGAACTGGACCTGTTTCGACAATATGTCGCCCCAGCTGTCGGCATAGCTCATGCGGCGGGTCGTACCGTCATGGAGTGTCGCGGTGGCATAGCCCGGCCAGCCGTCGCCGCGGTAACGGAAGGCGGCGACATCATCGGGCGCGACGCCCAGCCGGTCGAGAATGCGGCCGGTGCCGGCGGCGCTGGGGATGCCGGCGCAAAAGAACGCCAGCATCAGCGGCACACGGGCGGCAATGCGCGAATCGGTGCGGGCGCGGGCGCGCAGCGCGGTGACGTCGCAGGGCTTGCCGACAAAGGCGAAGCGGCCGGGGCGGGCGAGCCAGTCCTCGAGGCCGGCGAGCGGTGCCGAGGGCGCATATCGCGAGCCGGCGCTGGCGAGCACATCGCCGGCGGTGGTCGACACGCCGGTCGCATTGGCAGTCGGTACGTCGGGGTCGGCACCGGTCTGAATGACGAAATCGACGAGACCGCTGGCCAGTGCATGGGCGAGCAGCGCCGACAGCACGCCCCCCGACGAGGCGCGGTGGCGGAGCGCGGTATCGGTGGCAAAGCCGGTGCCGGTAAAATGCGACCGGCCCCAGAGCGGATCGTCGACGGGTGCCGTGGAAAGCCCGCTTTCATCGACGACCAGCGCCGGGCAGGCGGTGGCGATGGCGCTTTCCTGCGCATCGGTCAGCGCGGCCGTCTGTTGCGGGCGGAGATAGCCCGGTGGCGTCATCGCCATGGTAATCGCGGCGGGCGCGATGCCGGCGCACAGCCCGCAGCCGGCGCACAGATTGCCGCGCGCGACGCGGGCGAGACTGGGGGATGGCGTCACCGCACCGCCGCCGCAAACTGCGCCGCGAGCTCGGCAGTGTAGGATTCGAGCCCCGCGGCGATCACCGGCTTACCGCGCGCGATGTCGGCGGCGACTTCGATGCGGCGGGCGAAGGCATCGAGGATGAAGGCGGTGGCGGCTACGGTGTCCATGCCCTTGGCGGTGACCAGCCAGGGGTAGTCAAGGCCGCGGTACAGGCCTTCGAACTTGCGGCTGTAGCTGATCGGCACGACCGGCACGCCGGCCGAATAGGCGGCAATGGTGGCGTGCATGCGTGCGCCGACGAGGAAGTCTAGCCCGGCGATGAAGGATTTCGCTGCCACCGGCGAGGCAAAATCGGGGTGGCGGACCAGCGCCGGGAACTCGGCCTGCAGGCGGTCGGCGGCGGCGCCATCGTCGTCGCTTGGCAGGCCGGGGGCCATGACGTGCGGCACCAGGTGCACCTCCACGCCGGGCATTTTGGTGAACGCCGCCGCCAGTGCGCGGGTCAGCGCCGGATAGTCGAAATCGAGGCCGTACTGGTTGCTGCCGGCATAGCCGCCGTGCATCAGCAGTCCGGAAACGTTGAGGCCCACGCGGACCGGGCCGCCGGTAACGCGCTCCGGCCGGTCATAGGGCAGGGCAAAGGCGACATCGATCGCCTGGCGGGCATCGGCATCGGGACTCAGCGCACGCAGCACCTGCATCGACAGCGGATCGCGCGCGAACACCACGGCGGCGCGGTGGCAGGCCCAGGCCGCCAGGCGGGTGTGCGGCTGGCGCGTAAAGGGCCCGATGGTTTGCGGTGACAGCACCAGCGGCTTGCCGGCCGCGATCGCCAGCGCTTTGGTCGCCATGATATAGGCGAAGCGCTTGTCGGGATAGATGTCGGCAAAGCTGTCGCCGGCGCCGATATCGAGCAGGATGTCGAGATTGCGCAGGTCGGCGCGATACGCACCGACCATGTAGCGGCCGCTGATCGTGCGGTGGCTGATGTCAGGTCCCGTCACATAGGGGACGCCGGCTTCACGCGGGCCGATTATCGTGAACTGCGGCGTCACCCCGGCGCGTGCCGCTGCGGCGCGCGCCAGGGCGATGTTGCCGATGGTCAGGGCGCCGACGCCAAGGTTGCCGGCCGCCACCGAATGCCACAGCAATCCGATCCGGAGCGAGGTCATCAAACAGGCCTTCCCGGCGCAGCGGTACGCAACGAATGGGGCCCAGCCAGCCCCGACACAAAATCAGTTGGCGGTTGCAGGTGCCGGTGTGGCTGGCGCCGGTGCGGCTGGCGCCGGTGCGGCTGCGGCCGGTGCTGCCGGGCTCACCGGACCTGCCGGCGGCGCGCCCTTGGGGAACACCGGCGGGCCATAGCCCTTTCCATAGACGACCTTGGCCTTGTAGTCGGTCTGGTACTTCTTCAACGCGTCGGCCAGGCTCTTCTGGATGTTCTGCCGCTGCAGCACGTTCTGGGCATAGGTGATGGCCTTTTCCCCGGTGAACGGCTGCGATTTGGTCGCGGTGACATTGTTGACATAGATGACCGGGGCCGGGGCGCCGGCGGGCTGGTCGGCGAACATGAACGGCTCGCCGTTGCTGGTCGCGGTGATCTTGACGATCTCGTTGGTCAGCGCCGGATTGACGGTCAGCGAATCGATCTGCTGCGGGGCGCGGCGGAATTCGACATTGGCATCCGACAGGATGCGCTCGACATCGGCCATGGTCTTGGCGTCCTTCAGCCCCAATTGGTCGATGTTGGCCGGGCGCAGGAACTGGATCTGGTCGAGCGTGAAAATCTTGCGATCGCCGAAGACCTGCGGGTTTTCGGCGACGAACTTCTGCGCCGCCTCACGGGTCGTGGCGGGCACCTTGCGCTGGATATCGGCCTGCAGCGCCTGGACGAGCAGGCTTTCCTCGGTGCGTTCCTTGGCGAGCAGGAACTGCGGGGTCTTGTCGAGCTTCAGCTTTTCGGCTTCGGCCGCCAGCATCTTGCGTTCGACGACGCGGGCCAGCGCGACCGATTCAACGAGCTTGCGCGGGGCATCGCCGCCGCGATTGGGAATCTGTGCCAGCTCGGCGTTCAGTTCGTGGATGGTGACATCCTTGCCATCGACCGTCGCCACGACCTGGCCTTCGGGGGCTTTCGCACCCTTGTCACAGGCGGTCAGGAACAGCATGGCCGCGGCGGCAGACGCCAGCAGTGTCGCTCGTGCCAAATTCATCCTTGAAGCTCCCATATCGCAAGTTCCATGTTTGCACGTCCTTACGGATTGCACGTCAATGCGCCGGGCGCGGCGTCGCGGTCAATATGCGATCCCCAGCATGGCCCGGATGATCGCCGCTGCCTTGCGGGGCTGGCGGCGCACTAGCCGCAGCATCGTCGCCACCAGAGTCACCCCCCAGTGCAACGGCAGCAGCAGCGGATGATGCAGCCTGACAAAGCGCAGCCGCGACCGTGTCAGCCAATATTCCGACATGGCGCTGCGCTCGCCGGCGACGCCCGATGACCCGATCGAGCCGCCTTCCTTGTGATAGACGACGGCGCCTTGCGCAAAGGCGATGGCGAATTCGCCGGCGTTGCGCGCGGCCCAGTCGATCTCCTCGAAATAGAGGAAATAGCCTTCGTCCATCGGGCCGATGCGCTCGACAAAGCGCCGGCTGACCGCCAGCGAGGCGCCGAGCACGAAATCGGTTTGCGCTGCCACCTGCCCGGGGTTGAACGGCTGGCGGGCGAGCTGCCCGGTGCCGATGCCGCGCGAGGTGCCATTGGCCAGGTTGAAGACATGGCCATTCAGCGCCTGCACCCGGTCGGGCTGCCAGTAATAGCGCACGACGGTGCCGCACATGCCGACATTGTCGGTGGCATCGAGCCGGGCAAGCAGCGCCGCCGCCGCCGCCGGCTCGACGATGGTATCGTTGTTGAGCAGCCAGACATGATCGATCTGCGGATCGCGCAGCAGATGGCGCAGGCCGATGTTGTTGCCGGCGGCAAAGCCGCTGTTGCTGCCGGCGTCGATCAGGGTGAGCAGTGCACCCGGGTCGGTCGCGCCGGCCTCTGCAGCGCTCAGGCGGGCAAACGCCTGCGGCTTGGCGATGGCGGGCGTCGTGTGGCGCGCCATGGCGGCAGACGCGGCCGTGGGTGGCCGATCGCCAGCCGTCCATGCAGCGATGGCATCGAGCGAGCCATCGCCCGATTCATTGTCGACGACGACGACGCGCAGCGGAATCGTGCTGCGCAGCAGCGATTCGAGGCATTCGATGCTGTCATCGGCGCGCTTGTAGTTGACGAGGACCACGCCGAGCCGCGGCGACGCTGTGCGGCGCATCATGCCTGGCGGTTCCACAGCGTTGCGCCACCGGTGGGCGCCGCCATGACGCGGAGCATTTCGGCGGCGCGATACCAGCGGATGCGCGCCAGGATGCTGACGCCGCGCAGCCGGTTGGCGATGCCGCCGATTCGGTCAGA
>JANOCM010000361.1:0-13617 GCA_031412175.1 Alphaproteobacteria bacterium | reverse complement strand
GAGGCTGATCAACGGGCTCGGCACGTCGTCGACCAACGCCGACAAATAGCGCGCTTCATCCTGCGATTCAGCGCGCTCACGGCGCATTCGGGCGATCGCTGCGTCCATGCTGGCGCCAAGCGCGTCGAAACCACCGCCTTTCTCCAGCGCGCCAAAGCCCTGCGTCAGGTCGCCATGGTCGAGCGCTTCGACAAAGCGCGCCACCGCCATGTTAGTGCGGCGCAGGAACAGCCAGAGCTCGGCCAGCGCCGCACCGGTTGCCAACCCGGCGAGCAGGCTGGTGGCATAGAGACCCGGGCGCGTAACCGCCCAGGCCAGCGCCGCGCCGGCGAGCAGCAGCACGGCGATCCGCAGCCCCAGCCCGAATTCGAAGCGGCGACCCAGGCTGGCAAGGCGGGGACTGGCGAGGCGGGCGCGCTCGTTCACAGCCCGTGCTTTTCCATGCGGCGATAGAGCGAACCGCGGGTCAGCCCGAGCTCGGCGGCCGCGTTCGAGATGTTATAGGCATGTTTCTGCAACGCGCGCTCGATGATGCGGCGTTCGGTGCGTTCAAGGTTCATGTCGCTTTCGGCTTCAGTCAGCGGCGCCGCCGCGGCGACAGGCGCGGCCCGCGGCAGCGGGAAATCGTCGAGGCCGAAGCGCGTTCCGGTCGCCAGGATGACGGCGCGTTCGGCAGCATGGCGCAGGGCGCGGACATTGCCCGGCCAGTCATAGCCCGCCAGTTCCGCCGCAAGTGTCGGCGGCAGCTCGGGCAGCGCCTTGCCGTATTTGCGCGCATACAGCGCCAGATAGTGGGCGAGCAGCAGCGGCACATCCTCGCGGCGTTCGCGCAGCGGCGGCAGCAGGATCTCGACGGTGTTGAGCCGGAACAGCAAATCGGGGCGGAACCGCCGTTCATCGGCGAGCATCGCCGGCGACAGGTTGGTGGCGGCGACGACGCGTACGTCGAACGGCACGCTGCGGTTGCTGCCGACCGGCGTTACCCGCCGCTGTTCGAGCGCGGTCAGCAATTTTGGTTGCAGATGCAGCGGCAGATTGCCGATTTCATCGAGGAACAGCGTCCCGCCATCGGCAGCCTGGAACCGCCCGATGCGATCGGCTCGGGCATCGGTAAAGGCGCCCTTCACATGGCCGAACAGTTCGGAATCGAAGAGGGTTTCGGCGACGGCGCCAAGGTCGACCGACAGGAACGGCTTCTCGGCGCGACGCGACCGGGCGTGAAGCTCGCGGGCGATCAACTCCTTGCCGGTGCCATTTTCGCCGAGCACCAGCACGTTCGCGTCGGTCGGCGCCACCCGATCGATCAGCGCATGGACGCCGCGCATCGCCGCCGATGTGCCGAGCAAGGGGCTGTCCGGGCGGGCGCCACTGGCCAGTTCCGCCATTTGCTGGCGGGCATGCACCGCTTCGCGCCGGCTGGCGCGCAACGCCGCGGCGGTTTTCACGGTCGCCACCAGGCGTTCATTGTCCCACGGCTTGGTGACGAAATCGGTGGCGCCGCGCTTCATCGCTTCGACCGCGATATTGACCCCGCCATAGGCGGTGATGATGACGATGACCGCATTGGCATCGATGCCGCGGATCGTCTCAAGCGCCTTGAAGCCTTCGACGCCGCTGCTCTGCCCGCGCGCAAAATTCATGTCGAGCAGCACGACATCGGGATCATGCGCCTTCAGCAGCGCCGGGATCGCCGCCGGATCGTTGGCGACCACCACATCGGCAAACAATGGCCGCAGCAGCAACCGCGCCGACAGCGCGACATCGGCATCATCATCGACAATCAGGGCAGTGCCGGTCGCGGCCATTTCATCTCCACACTGTCCGGAAACGTACAGCCCCTGTCCGGAAATGAACAGTGCGCGGCAAGCGAATTTGCGGCCTACCGGGCGTACATCAATATTTAGAATGGTTTAGTGACTTGGCACGATCCCTGCAGAGCAATCTGCGTGGCTGACCCCCCGCAGCCACTTCGAACAAGGAACCTGCCATGAAGACGATCTTCCGCTCCATTTTTGCCCTCGCCCTCGCGGCGTCCGCGACCGTCGTCACCATCGGTGTTGCCGCGCCGGTGCTGGCATCGGAAGCGCGTGTTGCCAAGATCGGGACCGCCGGCATCGACCTGACCACCCCGGCCGGCCGCGCCCAAGTCGATGCCCGCGTCCGCCAGGCCGCGCGCAGCGTCTGCCGTGTCGATGATTTCGAACAGCACAAGCACCGCGCCGAAGTTCGCGCCTGCACCAACAGGGCCATCGCTGCTGCGTCGCAGCAGATTGCCGCGCTGGTGACGGCACAGCAGCTCGCCGACGCCACCCCGCGGACCCAGACCGCGCAGTGACGTCGGCCCGCTGGTGGGCGCGTCGCCCCTCCCGCGCCCACCAGCCCCAATCTTCGAACGGACCCCAGATGAGCGTCGTCAGCCTGAAGACCAGCGAGACCGCCAAGGCTAGCGGCGCCGGCATGGATCGCGCCGTCGAGACGCGGCGGATGCCGTTGCAACGCCGGATCCTCATTGGCGTCGCGGTGCTCGCCATTGTCGGCAGCGTCAGCGCCTGGCTGATCTCGGGCAGCCTCGATTCGCAGACGATTGCGGCGACCAACCTCAGTATCTCCACTGTCCGATCCGGGACGTTCGACGATTTCGTGCCCCTGCGCGGTCGCGTCACGCCGCTGGTCACCGTCTTCCTCGATGCGGTCGAAGGCGGCCGTATCGAGCGCGTGATCGTCGAAGATGGCGCGATGGTAACGCCCGGACAACCGCTGGCAGTTTTGTCAAATGCTACGCTCCAGCTCGATGTCATCGCGCGTGAAGCCGATGTCAGCCAGCAACTCAACAATCTGCGCTCGCAGGAACTCGAGTTGCAGCGCAGCCGGCTCGAGAACCGCCGCAACCTCGCCGAGATCGAATGGCAGCTTCAGAAGAGCAGCCGCCAGCTCGACCGCGACAGCCGGCTTGCGGCTGGCGGCTGGGTGTCGGGCAAGGCATTGAAGGATTCGCAGGACGAGGCGCGCTACCTCGATCGCCGCCGCGCGATTACCGCCGAGACGATGGCGACCGAGGAACGCCTGCAGGGCAGCCAGCTCGCCCAGCTGCGCACCGCCAGCGCGCAATTGACGGCAAATCTTCGCCTGGCGCGCGCCAGCCTCGATGCGCTGACCATCCGCGCGCCCGTCGCCGGGCAATTGTCGGGGTTCAACCCGCAGGTCGGCCAGAGCCTCAACCGCGGCGAGCGGCTTGGCCAGATCGACAGCGCCGGCCGCAACAAGCTGGTTGCCGAAATCGACGAATTCTATCTCGGCCGTGTCCAGCCGCGCCAGCGCGCCAGCGTCGAATGGGCCGGCAAGACCTAAGGGCTGACGGTGGCCAAGATCTATCCGCAGGTCAAAGGCGGGACCTTCACCGCCGACCTGACCTTCGACACCGCCGAGCCAGCCGCGCTGCAACGCGGCCAGACCTTGCAGCCAAAGCTGACGCTGGGCGATCCGGCCCCCGCGACGCTCGTCGCCAACGGCGCCTTCTACCAGGACAGCGGCGGCAGCTGGGCCTTTGTCGTCGGCAAAGACGGCCGCAGCGCCGAAAAGCGTCCTGTTCGGCTCGGCCGTCGCAACCCCGACAGCATCGAGGTCATCGGCGGGCTCGTCCCCGGCGACCGCGTCATCACGTCCGCCTACACCGGCTTTGCCGACAAGCAACATCTGAAGATTTCAGGAGAATAGCATGCTCACCCTGTCGGCCCTGCGCAAAGCCTATCGTACCGAAACCGTCGAAACGACGGCGCTCGACGCCATCGACCTGCAGATCGATGCCGGCGAATTCGTCGCCATCATGGGGCCTTCGGGCTGCGGCAAGTCGACCCTGCTCAATATCATCGGCCTGCTCGACCGGCCAAGCGCCGGGTCCTACACGCTGGAGGGCCGCGAGGTCTCGCGGCTGACGGAAGGCGAACTGACCGATATCCGCAAGCGCCGCATCGGCTTCATTTTTCAGAATTTCAATCTGATCGACGAGCTGACGGTGCGCGAAAATGTCGATCTCGCGCTGCTCTACCACGGCATCAGCGCCGGCGATCGACGGGCGCGCGTCGACAAGGTGCTCGACAAGGTCGGCATCGCCCATCGCGCCGGCCACCGCCCCAGCCAGCTGTCAGGCGGCCAGCAGCAGCGCGTCGCCGTCGCCCGCGCCGTTGTCGCCGAACCGCCGCTGATCCTCGCCGATGAACCCACCGGCAACCTTGATACCGCCCCTGGCGAGGAGGTGATGCGAATGCTGCGATCGCTGAACGAGGAAGGCGCCACCATCGTCATGGTCACCCACAGCCCGGCGCACGCCGACTATGCCGGCCGTGTCGTCAACATGCTCGACGGCCGCGTGCTGCTCGAAACCCGCCGCGCCGCCTGAAGGGATCATTGCCATGCTGCAAAATTACCTGATCACCGGACTGCGCGCCCTGTCGCGCAATCGCGCATTTGCGCTGATCAACATTCTCGGCCTCGCCATCGGCATGGCGGCGTGCATCCTGCTGCTGCTGTTTGTCCGCTACGAGATGAGCTATGATAAGTGGCTGCCGGATTATGCACGCGCCTTTCAGGTGCAAACCTTCACGCACGACCGCCAGACCGGCAAAAACGATGCAATCCAGATGTCGGCCTATGTCGTGGGCCGCTCGCTGGCCAAGGATTTTCCGGAGATCGAGAAAATCGCCTATGCCAGCCAGGCCCGCCCGGTCATCCTGCAGGATGGGGTAGCGACGACCGGCGAAGTGCTGATGGCCGACCCGGCGATCCTTGAAATCCTGCCGCTGCCGCTGGTGCGCGGCGATCCGGCGACGGCGCTGCGCGACCAATATGGTCTGCTACTGACCGAAAGCGAGGCAGCGCGCCGCTTTCCCGGCCGCGATCCGATCGGGCAGACCCTGTCGATGGTCCGCGCCGGCAAGACGCTCGACTATCGCGTCACCGGCATCCTCAAGGACATTCCAAAGAACTCCCACCTCGCCATGACGATGCTGGTGCCGTTCAATCGCATCGCCTTTGGCGGGCAGGAAGACTTCTTCACCCGCTATGGCTGGAACAGCGGCTACAACTACATCCGCTTGCGCCCCGGCGCTTCGCCCGACGCCATCACGTCGCGGATGGCCGCCTGGAAGCAACGCAATATCCCGCGTGAGTCATTCGGCAACACGACCGTCAGCGAGGGCGACGACACCGAATGGCGGCTTACACCGGTTGCCGACGTTCACCTCGGCAAGGCCGATGGCGGCGGCATGAAGCCGACCAATGATCCCAAGAGCATCACCACCTTTGCGCTGGTCGCGGTGCTGATCCTGGCAATGGCGTGCATCAATTTCACCAACCTGTCGACGGCGCGCGCCGGGCAGCGCGCCCGCGAAGTGGCGCTGCGCAAGGTGATGGGCGCCAGCCGCCGCCAGCTGATCGTGCAGTTCCTGGGCGAATCGATGGTCGTCGCGGCGATCGCCATGCTGGTCGCGCTGGCGATCGTCGAGCTGGCGCTGCCAGCGTTGGCGCGTTTCCTCGATGCCGATCTCAGCTTGCGGTATCTGGGTGGGGGCGGAATCCTGCTGCCGGTGCTGGCGCTGGTGCTGGTCGTCGGCCTCGCTGCCGGGCTTTATCCAGCCTTTGTGCTCTCGCGCTTCGATCCGGCACCGGTGCTGAAGTCCAACCGCAGCGGCACCGACACGCAAGGTTCGGGCCGTTTGCGCGGCGCGCTGGTCGTCGCCCAGTTCGCGGTGTCGATCGCGCTGACCATCTGCACCGCTGTCGTCGCGGCACAGACCATCTACGCCCGATCGGCCGACGCCGGCTACAATCGTGCCGGCCTGTTGCAGATCACCGGCATCGGCAGGAAGCAGATCGAACCAGTCGCCGACCAGATCGTCGACGCGGTGGCGCGCATCCCCGGCGTCATCGCCGCCGGCCGCACCAGCATCGGCGTCAACACCGACAGCCGGATCAACACCCGGATCCAGATGCCGGGCCGCACCGCGCCGGTCGAGATGGGGTTTTACAACGCCGATCCGGGATTTTTCGGCGCCATGGGCATGACCCCGATCGTCGGACGTATCCTCGATCGCGCCAACCCGCGCGATGATGTCCACACCCCGCTGAACGACAAGGTGGCCGAACAGGCGCTGGCGCAGCGCGGCGCCAACGCTGTCATCAACGTCGAGGGCGCCCACAAGCTCGGGTTCCGCGATCCGCGCGATGCTGTCGGCAAGACGGTGAGCGCCGGTCTGGTCAGCGAGGAGTTCGGCCTGGTGCCGGTGACGATCGTCGGCGTCGTTCCCGACCTGCGGCTGCGGTCGTTCCGTGACCCCTATGAACCGATCATGTTCTTCTTCGATCGCACCTATATGACCGAGCTTCTGGTGCGGATGAAGGCCGGCGAGGCCGGGGCCGTGCGCGACAAGGTCGAGGCGGTATGGAAGCGCTATGCCCCGCAGGTGCCGTTCGAGGCGCAATTCGCCGACGACATCGTGCGCGCGCAATATGACGCCGACGAAGCCCGCGCCAAGACCTTTGCCGGCTTCGCCGGGCTGGCAATCGTCGTTGCCTGCCTGGGGCTTTATGGCCTCGCCGCCTTCACCGCGGAGCGCCGAACGCGCGAAATCGGGATCCGCAAGGTACTGGGCGCGCGCGACCGCGACATCGTGCAACTGCTGGTCTGGCAGTTTTCGAAGCCGGTACTGATCGCCAACATTATCGCCTGGCCAGTGGCCTGGTGGCTGATGCGCGACTGGCTGAACGGATTTTCGGCGCGGATCGACCTGGGGCCGCAATGGTTCGTCGGCGCCGGCGCCATCGCGGCGCTGATCGCCGCCACCACCATCATCGGTCATGCGCTGAAGGTGGCGCGCAGCAGCCCGGCGCTCGCCCTGCGCTACGAATAGGCGTCAGCGCTGGGCCGGCCAGGGATAGTCCCAGCATTGCGCCGGGTCTTTTCCCGGGTCGATCAGCGCCGGATCGCGCGGCCGCAGAGCCGGCGGCAGTGCGGCAACGGGCGCGAGGTAGGACACGATCGGCTTGATGCGCTGGGTCTGCTGTTGCCAGGCGCCGGGCAGCGAGCAGCGCGGTGGTGGTGACGGCGGATAGCGCAGTGCGCGGGCGATCTCGACGCCGCCGGTGACCGCACCGATACCGAGCACCGCCAGCATCACCGGCAGGCCGGCGCGGCGACGAACGGGTGCGGCCCACGCTGTCGCTACCGCATCGCCGACGATCACCGCCAGCACCGCCAGCGCGGGGATCGAGGCACGCATGACAAAATCCTGGCCGACCCCGACGACGCCAAAGGGAATTGCCATCAGCATGGCGACAACCAACACCGCGACGCCGCTGCCGAAGCGCCCTGGCCGCCACAGCGCGATCAGCGCCAACGGCAGCAGGTCGATGGCCAGGAACAGCGCATAGATGACGAACGGCAGCGGCTGCAGCGAAAAGCCGACCGCCGCCGCCGCCGATGTCAGGTAGAGCAGCGCCGGCGCCGCAAGCAAGGCGGCAACCGTTGCAATGGCGATATCGGCGTGCGCCCATTCACCCTCCCGCACGGCACGGATTGCAGCATAGCCCACCAACGGTATCGCCCCGAGCAGCGCCAGCGGTGACCAGATTGCCGCCAGCGGCAGCGCCGCAGCAAATGCACCAAGCGGCAATCGCCGCTGCTGCCAAAGGAGGAATGCCACTGCACAGAACCAGCCGGCAAAAGCGTGCGGCGGCACCCAGAAAGCGAGCGTGATGATCGACGAATACTGGATCGTTCCAAACGCCCAGCCCTCGAGGCTGGCGAACAGCACCCTGATGCCGAGTACACTGAACAGCAGCGTGCCGATGATGTCGAGGCCGCTGGCGGCGATGAAGACGATGAGGGCGATGGCCCGCGCCCTGGCGGTTTCGAAAACCAGCGATCCCGCCGCAAGGATCAGCGCCAGCTTGGCAGTGTTGCTGGCCAGCAGCGCCAGGTCGCTGCCGCCAAGCAGCGCCGGCAGCAGATACATGCCGATCGGGGCGCGCAGCAGCCAGGGCCCGCCGGGCAGTGCATAGGCAAAGGGCCAGGGGTGGCTCGCCATATCGTGAAGCACGGCATCGCGGACCTGCCAATCGGCATTGGCGTAGAATAACCGCCCCTCGCCGCCAAGCAGCAACAACAGCACGGCAGCGCCCAGGCAGGTTGCCAGCGTCCGCCAGCCGATGCGCCCGCCGGCAAACCCGGCCGCCGGCAGCGCGCGGCCGATCATCCACAGCAACAGTCCGGCAAGCGCGATGGCCGCCGTTACTGCGACCGCGCCAAGCCCGAGGAATGGCAGCAACAATATGGTGTCGAGCGCAAACAGCCCGAACAACGCCAGCACGACCGCCCGCGCACTGACGCCGCCGACCACCGGCGACGGTGTCACGCTGCGGCTGCGGCCGGGTCGCGGCCGGCGACGATGGCGCGGGCGATATCGGCCAGCGTCGCCACCATATAGTCCAGCCGCGGGTCGTCGATGCCCGGCCATACGCCGATCCAGAAGCTGTCGCGCATGATCTTGTCGGTATTTTCGAGGCTGCCGTGAATGCGATAATCGACATTCTTGAAGGCCGGCTGGCGGGTGAGGTTGCCGGCAAACAGCAGCCGCGTACCGACCTTGCGGTCTTCGAGCGTCCTGGTCAGCAGGTTGCGATCGATGCCGGCGCCATCCCGGATGGTGAGCAGATAGCCGAACCAGCTCGGCTCCGTTCCCGGCGTCGCCTCGGGCAGGTGAAACCATTCATCGAGCCCGACGGCGCGGATGCGGCGTTCAAGTCCGGCGAAATTCTCGCGCCGCCGCGCGATGAAATGATCGAGCTTTTTCAGCTGGCTGACGCCGAGCGCCGCCTGCATGTCGCTGACCTTCAGATTATAGCCGATGTGGCTGTAGGTGTATTTATGGTCATAGCCATGCGGCAGGTCGCCCAGGTTCCAGCCGAAGCGATTGCCACAGGTATTGTCCTTGCCCGGCGCGCAATAGCAATCGCGCCCCCAGTCGCGGAAACTCTCGGTGATCTTGGCAAGGCCCGCGCTGTCCATCAGCACGGCACCGCCCTCGCCCATCGTGATATGGTGGGCGGGGTAGAAGCTGAGCGTGGCGATGTCGCCGAAGGTGCCAACATTGCGGCCACCCGCGGTCGCTCCGAATGCGTCGCAGCAGTCCTCGATCAGGAACAGGTCGTGCTTGCGGCAGATTTCGGCGACGCGGACGACATCGAACGGATTGCCGAGCGAATGGGCGAGCATTACGGCGCGGGTTTTCGGCGTGATCGCCGCCTCCAGCGCATCGACGTCGACATTGTGGGTGGCGATATCGATATCGACGAACACCGGAATGCAGCCATATTGGACGATCGGCGCGACAGTGGTCGGGAAGCCGGCAGCAACAGTGATGACCTCGTCGCCCGGCTTGATGGCGCGGGCGCCGCGCTTCCACGAGGTGAAAGTGGCGAAGGCGAGCAAATTGGCTGCAGAGCCCGACACGGTGAGCTTGGCGTGCTTGCGGCCGAAACGCGCTGCCACTTCGGTTTCGAACTGTTCGGCATAACGACCGGCGGTCAGCCACATGTCGAGCGAGGCGTCGATCAGATGCGCACAATCGTCGCCGTCCATGACCTTGCCCGACGGGGGGATATAGGTCACGCCGGGCACGAACGGCGGCACTTCGCGCGCTTCGAAATGGCGGCGCGCCGCTTCGACGATGGCGGCACGAGAGTCATCGATCACAGCAGGGAGACCTTTTTGGCTTTGGCGGCGGACAAAATCGGTTCGGCAAAGTTGATGCGCTCGCGTTCGACGACCATCGGACCGCGCCGAACCTGCGAATGGATCGAGGTGACATATTCGCCGAGGATACCGATGAAGACGAGTTGGATCCCCGACAGGAAGAACAGCGAGACGATGACGGTCGTGATGCCACGCGGCGCCAGCCCGGGGAAAACGAAATAGGCGATGACCGAGGCAAGAGCATAGATGATGCACAACCCGGCCAGCGCGAAGCCGGCGAAGGTGCATGCCCGCATCGGCGCATTGGTGAAAGAGAAGATGCCGTTCATCGCCTGGTCGATCAGCCGCGGCAGGTTGTTTTTCGAGATGCCGGATTTGCGCGCCTTCCAGGTGTAGGGAACGATGACGCGGCGGAACCCGACCGAGGCAATGATGCCACGGACATAGGGATAATGGTCGTCGTGCTGCACGACGGCCTCCCAGACCTTGCGGTCGATCAACTGGAATTCGCCGACGTTCACTGGAATGTCGAAATCCGACAAGGTGTTGACGATACGGTAGAAAATACCGCGACTGATCCGCAGCCCCAGGCTTTCCTGGCGGTTGACGCGGGCACCGGCGACGATCTCGACACCGCTTTCCCACAGCTTGACGAACTCGACGATCATCTCGGGCGGATCCTGGAGATCGACCGCAAGGAAGACGACGACCGCATCGCCGGTGGCCTGGCGCAGCGCGTTGAACATCGACCGGAAGGGACCGAAGTTGCGGGCGTTGAGGATGACCTTTACCGCCGGATCGGTAGCAGCGATTTCGCGCAGGATTTCAGGCGTGGCATCACCCGAGGCATTGTCGGCAAAGATGTGTTCCCGCGCGTAGCCGGCGAGCGGCCCGTCGAACAATGCGCGCACGGCCTCGTGGCAGGTGCGGACATTGTCCTCCTCGTTATAGCAGGGCGAGATGATCGAGATCGTCTTCAATTGCGGCCCCCCGGCACGAACACAAAGCGGCGCATCAACAGAAAGCTCGCCACCGCCAAAACCGGCAATATCACAATTTCGGCAGCGAGCGCAGTGATCCTGGCCGACCCCGCCAGCCGCAGCAAACCGATGTTCGCCAGCGCATGTAGTGCATAGACAGCGACAAACCGCGGCAGCAGCCAGATGTCGCGAGACCCGAACACCACCCGTCCCGTGGAACCGAAATTGAACAATACACCCAGAACGGTGGCGCCGATCGCGGCCATTGTCGGCGACGCGCCTGTCAGCACCAGCGCCGCAAAGATCGCATAGCCCACCAGCGTGTTGAGCCCGCCGACCGCCAGGAACATCAGGAACTGGCGTCGCGCCGCCGTCATCGCAGGGCGTCGACGACCTGGGCCAGACCATCGTCGAGCGCCACGCGCGGCGCCCAGCCCGTGGCGCTGCAGAAGGCGGAAATGTCACCCTGCAGATGCATGATCTGCGAAGGCCCGAATGGCACCTCGCCGAATACCAGTTCGAGGCCGGGTGCGGCGAGGTCGCGGATGCGTTCTGCGATGGTACGTACTGGCACCGAACGGCCTGATGACAGATTAAACACGCCCTGTTCGGATGTCGTCACGGCCGCGAGGATGCCGCGGGCGGTGTCATCATTATGAAGATAGTCCCAGCGCTGCGTACCCGCCGTTAGCCGCGGGCGTTCGCCCCGCAGCATCGTCGCCGCCAGGGTCGGAATAAGCCAATTGTCGTTGTCCCCGGGACCGTAGGTCGCGAAAAGCCGCAGCCACACAAAGCCGATGCCCAGATGCAAGGCGCGTTGCCGGGCGAAATGCAGCGCCGACAGTTTGGCGACCCCATAAAGCGTCGTCGGCATCGGCACGTCGCTTTCGACCAGCAGACGGTCGCGGCGGCCGTATTCGGCCTGGCTGCCGACCCCGACAAAGCGCCGCGCGCCCGCGGCCACTCCGGCATCGACAAGCCGCCACGTCGTTTCGACATTGGCAAACTGGTCGTCCTGGTCGCGCGCCGAACCGGCAATGCCCGACCATGCCGTGTGGACGATGATGTCGGGCCTCGCCGCCGCGACGAGCTTGGCCATCGCCTTGTGATCGTGGAGGTCGAGGGCATGATAGACCACATCAAGACCGTCGAGACGATCGGCGGTTTCCTCGCGCCCGATCCCCATGACATCCAGGCCGCTGGCCAGCGCCGCGCGCACGACTCCGGCCCCGACAAAGCCGCCGGCCCCGGTCACGAGAAGCCTCGTCGCCATCAATCGAGCCCCGCCAAATGCGCCGCAACCTGCTGCCGGCTGACCGCCGCCACATCGCCGGCGGCGTGCCAGCAGCGGTACCAGTCGACGCTGAGCGCCACTGCCGCAGCGAGATCATGGCGCGGATGCCAGCCGAGCTGCGCCGTCGCCAAGCCGCTGTCGAGCGTCAATGTCGCCGCCTCGTGCGGATGCGATCCCGGATCCTGCACCCAGGTGGCGCCCGCGCCCCAGCTGGCGGCGACCCGGTCTGCCACCGCCCGCACCTGGGCCGCCGCCGCCGCCGGGGGGCCGAAGTTCCAGCCCCGGGCAAAGCCGGCATCGCCGTGCAGCCGCTCGGCCAGCAGCAGATAGCCGGTAAGCGGGTCGAGCACATGCTGCCACGGCCGGATCGCAAGCGGATTGCGGATGGCCAGCGCCGCGCCGACGGCGAAAGCCCGGATGGCATCGGGCACCAGGCGATCCTCGGCGAAATCGCCACCGCCGATGACATTGCCAGCGCGTGCCGAGGCAAGGCCGATCCCGGCCGCGGCAAAGTAGCTATCGCGATAGGCCGATGTCACCAGCTCGGCACAGGCCTTGCTGTTCGAATAGGGATCATGCCCACCGAGCCGATCGTCCTCGGCATAACCCCGCGCCAGACCGATGTTTTCATAGCATTTGTCGGTAGTGACGATGATGACGGCACGCACCGACGGCGTGCGGCGACACGCCTCCAGCACATGCACCGTGCCCATGACGTTCGTAGCATAGGTTTCGACAGGTTCGGCATAGGAGACGCGGACCAGCGCTTGTGCCGCCATGTGGATAACGATGTCGGGAGCTGCCTGCGCCATGGCCGCCGCGAGCATCGCCGCATCGCGGACGTCGCCACGATGATCGTCGCACCGCAGCGTTTCGTCGATGAGATCGAACATCGCCGGCCTCGTCGGCGGCCCCAGGCTGAAGCCGGCAACATGCGCGCCCAGCGCCTCCAGCATCAATAGCAGCCAGCTGCCCTTGAAGCCTGTGTGGCCGGTGACGAACACCCGACGCCCGGCCCAGAAATCGCGGTCTAGCGCCATGTCTTCCAAGGTGCCGCCCCGGCGTCCCACAGGCCTTCGAGTTGCTGGCGATCGCGCAGCGTGTCCATCGGCTGCCAGAAACCGTCGTGGAACCAGGATTTCAGCTCGCCTTCGGCGGCGATGCGTTCGAGCGGTTCGCGTTCCCATACACAGGCGTCGTCGCTGCCGAGGTAACGCCCGATGTCGCGCGACAGCACGAAAAAGCCGCCGTTGATCCAGCCGCCTTCATCGACGGGCTTTTCGGCAAAGGCACGCACCGTGTCACCGTCGAGATCGAGCTGGCCGAAACGGCTCGACGGCCGCACCGCGGTGACCGTGGCGGCCTTGCCGTGCTGGCGATGAAAGGCGATCGCGGCGCCGATATCGACGTCGCTGACGCCATCGCCATAGGTCAGACAAAAGGCTTCGTCATCGCCGATATGCGGCAGCGCGCGGCGCAGGCGGCCACCGGTCATCGTCGTCTCGCCGGTGTCGATCAGGCTGATGCGCCAATCCTCGGCATCGTTGCGGTGGATTTCCATGCTGTTCGAGCGCATGTCGATGGTGATGTCCGAC